>NZ_JBXWIV010000007.1:0-135884 GCF_058197955.1 Janibacter sp. CoH_79_TC_3 | reverse complement strand
TGGATGGAAAACGACTTATCCAAATTGTTTTATGATCTTTGTCCAAGGCATAACACTTTTATTTTGAACTGACTATACTTGGCTTTTATTTATATAAGACCGGTCTAAAACCGCATAGGGACGCCATGCTATTCCAATCTATACGGCGCTTGCGTCTTTTCGTCTATAATATTCTACAAAACGATGAGCATGATACGCTCTTTAGTCGCTATGTTGACTATTTCCTCATTCTTTTGATCATGGCGAACGTCACGGCGGTCATCGCTGAGTCCGTTGACGGCTGGTACTATCCATATCAAGAGTACTTTACTTGGTTTGAGAATTTTTCGATTATCGTATTTTCTATCGAATATTTGCTCAGGTTATGGAGTGTTGCGGAAGCAAAGCCTTATAATACCACGTGGCGTCAGCGTTGGGATTGGCTAAAAAGTCCGTCGGCATTGATTGATATTATTGCGATTGCACCTGCCTTTTTGAACTTCTTTGTCAGTATAGATTTGCGTTTCTTACGTATCTTACGTCTGTTTCGCATACTTAAGCTCACCCGTTATTTTGCTTCCTTACGTATTTTATTGGTGGTCATCAGTAAGGAAAAAGGCTCGTTTCAAGCGGTCCTTTTTATCTTAATTATTATGATTGTGACGGCATCGAGTGGGATTTATTTGGTCGAAAACCACGCCCAGCCAGACGAGTTTGAATCGATACCCAAAGCCATGTGGTGGGCGGTGGTCACCTTAACGACGGTTGGCTACGGCGATGTAACGCCTATCACCAATGCCGGTAAGATATTGGGTGCAATCATTACCATACTGGGCGTCGGTCTAGCTGCATTACCAGCCGGTATTTTGGCCACGGGTTTGGCAAATGAACTCAGTCAGCGTCGTGAAGAGCTTGAGCAAGATTTTCGCGGACAATTGGTCGATAGTGATTTTGATTTGGTACAGAATCAGATGATGATTGAGAAAATCCGCCGAGAGCTTGGTTTGGATAAGGAGCAAGCACAAGAGATTGTGTTGCAAGTATTGCGTGAGCAAGAACTGGAGCGCCGCGAAAGAGAGGTGCGCCAAAAGAATTTCTGCCCGCATTGCGGTGAGCCGTTAGAGTAAAGCTTACGTTTCAGCCTTTTTCTTAAACGCAGTTCTTAAATTAGAAGTTTTTAGTAAAAAAAGGGTAAGGCGCTATTAAATAACGTTTCACCCTTTTTATTGTTAGTTACTAATCAGTTCTACCTCTCTAAATTTCTACATTAATGTTAAATCCCTTGCGGAGCTGGCAGGGCGCGTGCCAACTCATGCGCCACTTCTTGCGCGGCTGTCGATAGATCTGTCGCAGGCAGTGGCAGATTTTGTAAAGTCAGATGCCAATCGTCCACCTCTCGGCGCAAGTGTGCCACCCAAAGCGTAATGCAGTCACGCGGTAGCTGCTTTAAATTGACTTCAAAAGAGCGGTTGCCTTCATCATCGCTTAAATGAATCTCACCTTTTTTGACTCTGCCAAAAGGCTGTCCATGATAAGAGTTAGCAAGCAAAGCAATATGAGTGATGTGAGCGGGAATTTTATCCAAGTAAAGCCGGATTTGCTCTTGGTCAAGGGGCGCAAGGTACATCGCTTGCTCACCGCGATCTTTGCCATTGAGGCTATCGCCTTGATGCTTGACCGATTCGGCTTTATCACGTAACTGCTTAAACCAGACAATATCGCTGATGGTACAGTTGTCGTCATAGAGTACGCAGGCCAAATCGATATCAATGGCGCCTTCATTTTTTTTGAAGCGCTTCTTTAAGTTTTTAAATAAGCCTTTTTGCTCAATCTTGGTAAATTCATAATTGAGCGCAAAAAATAACGTCCCCGCATCCAAACCCAGCCCTCTTAAACTGTCTGAAAGTAGTGGTGATGGGATAGTGGTCGACATAATATTCCTTTTGGATTTTTAATTTTAAAATGGTTTTTTAATAATATAAGCGTCAGTATGTTTGAGAATGGCTATTAGATTTTCATAATCATTAATAATGATAGCGGTCTTTATTTATTGTCGCTATTCATCGTCTAATGGTTTGTCTAATACGGCTTGATAAAGCAGCGCGGGCTTAGCGTCTAATAGACCGCTACCAAAGCCACGTAACCACCAAACCAGCTGCGAGGTTAAGTTAACAGTTCCTTGTATGGTCAGGGTTTTATCATTATTTATGATAACGACTTGGTCGTCACTCAGCTTGCTTTCCGTTAAGCTTTTGCCCGCTTGTTTGGTAAATTGTAGCTCAACCACGGTATGCTTTCCATGATCAGGTAATTGGCTAAATAGAGGATGGCTAAAGCCCATGCCACCTGCATCTAGATAGTTATCCAATTGGAATTTATCTGGAGTTTTAGCCGCGCTTTCTAATATCTCGACGCTGGTAAATCGATGCAAAGCAAAGGTACGAATAATTATTTCTGGGTCATCGGTACGCGTTGCCAATAGGTAAATAATTACCCCGCGCTGAATGATAGCAATAGGGTTTAGGGTATATTCGCTGGCTTGTGATTTATCACTGCGGGTATAGCTGGCTTGTATTTGTAATTGATAAAATAAGGCATGGTAAATATTGTCTTTACTTTCTAAATCAATATGCGGGGCAATTAAGGGCTGAGTTGCAGGCTCGATACGTACTCTGTCAATCCATGAATGCGTGACTTTGCTGTTTTTGAGTTGTCTACGTGCTAAGTCAAACCAAGGGAATAACTCATCTAAAATAACTGGCGGTAGCAGTTGGCTTAGATTCGCTTCGACCATATTAAAGGCAACCGCTTGCGATAAATTCATATGCGGTAAGCTTTGGAGGGGTGCATCATCTTTCCAGCGCCAACCCTGCGGATTGGCATTGTTTTTTTCGATAGGAAAGCGTTTGGCAAGAGCATTTAAGTCGCGTTGTACCGTGCGCAAACTGATATCAAAGCCTGCCAATATAAGCTGCTCGTAAACATGGGTTGTACCTACCCAGCGATTGCGCTGCAATTGCGACAGTACTTGCCATTGCCGCGCCGTCGTCGCGGCTCCATGACGATTATCTGCTGCTTCTTCTTCAGACGCTTTATTATCTGCAGTAACTTCTTCATTTTTCTCAGTAACTTCTCTCATCACTAGCGCAGTTGCTGATTTATCAACAGCTGCTTGAGCTTGAATACTATCGGCGTCAGTAGAATGTACAGTCATTAAAGATAACCTTTATTCAGTCACAGGTTTGGTTGCTAGCTTCTCTGAGTTCTTTATCAATAAGAAAAGCAAAGTCAAAATCAAAGGCAAAACACAAAAACCAATCATCGCAGAAAAGCATGACAACGTCTACAGATGCACTTCTGTATTTTTCTCTATGTTTTCATCTGGATTTACGTCTGGACTTGTATCTAGGTCACCTTTCTCTTTCTTCGCCTTTTTTTGCTTATCTTGTTTTTTTTGACGCTTAGCTTGGCGCTTTTTCTTGGCTTTCTTTTTCGAATTTTTATCATCGACTTCGTCATCAGCGTTCTGATTCTCATCCCAAAGCATCAAACGGCTTAATACTTTGCCAAATAAGGTTTCTTTACGGTAGCGACCTTTTTTGTTCATGGTATCGACTGGTAGACCTGTCATTAAGGTCAAGGCTTCACTTAAGGTATGTACGCCATAAATATGAAATTGCTCTGCTTGAACGGCGGCAATGATATCGTCACGTAGCATTAATTGTTTGACGTTGGCCATTGGAATGACCACGCCTTGTTGTCCCGTCAGCTCTTGCTCACGGCAAGCGTCAAAGAAACCAGCAATTTTAGAATTGATACCGCCAACCGCTTGGACTTCGCCTAACTGATTCATCGAACCGGTAATCGCAAAAGATTGATTGATAGGGACGTTTGCCAAGGCGGAGAGTAGCGCGCAGCCTTCACTGACCGTCGCACTATCACCATCGATATGGGCATAACTTTGCTCAAAAGCGAGCGAGGCGCTAAAGTTTAGCGCATGATGCTGACTAAATAAGGCGCGTAAATAGCTGGTCATAATCAGCATACCTTTGGCGTGTAAGCTACCGCCTAAATCTACATCGCGCTCGATATCGAGGATTTCGCCCGCGCCGATATTTGGTTGAATGACCGCTGTCAGACGAGCAGGCATGCCAAACTCGCTATCGGCATAGCTGACGACAGTGAGCGCATTTACTTGTCCGACAGCATCACCTTGGGTCTGAATAAGCTGCTGACCATTTTTTAGCTCATCCCAATAAAGGTCGCGCAAATATCCTGAGCGCTCATCCATATCGTCAATGGCGTAGGTGACGTGAATGGCACTAACGATCTTTTTACCGCTCAAACGCGCATGGCGGTTGGATTCATGTAAGAGCTTAATCAATAAATCGCTATGTAAACTTAAGCGATCTTGATCTTCTGCTTGTAAGCTTAAATGCTCCAGTAGAGCGGCTTGTGCGCTGCTATCAAAAGGATAAAGGTTAGCATAATTAATGATGTCAGCCATTTTGGCGACCAATGCCAATTCGTGCTCAGGGCTGCGAGTTACATCGTCGTGAAAATCGGCACGTACTTTAAATACCGCATCAAACTCCGGCTCAAGCTCTAGTAATTCGTAATATAAATCCGCTTCGCCAAGCAAAATGACCTTAATATCAAGGTCAATGGGTGCAGGCGCGAGCGATAAGCTGCCTGTTAAGGTGAGCATCTGCTCAAGGCTTGATAGCTTGATCTTACGTGATTGGAGGGCGCGCTTAAGACCTTGCCATGCGTAAGGGTGCTCAAGTAAGTGACTGGCTTCTAACAACAGATAACCGCCATTGGCACGGTGCAGCGCGCCTGCTCGAATCATACTGACGTCGGTGGTTACCGTGCCCAATTGGGTGATTTGCTCGACATGACCCAATAGGTTTAAATGCGTCGGCAAGTCTTCAAAGATGACAGGTGCTCCACTATCTGACGCGTGACTGACAATGACGTTCACTGCATAGCGGCTAGGCGTTGTAGCGAGGACTGCCGTCACAAATTCTTCGTCATCGCCATTAACGATACGCTCGACATGCGTGACCATATCGGCAAATACGGTTTTTAGATAGTCTATAACCAATGGATGAGCAGCGAACTGCTCATATATAGGGGCAAATAAAGGCTGTAGCGCTCGACGTGCAATATTGCGATGCAGGGCTTCAATGGCGTCATTGGCTTCGTCTTCTAATTGCTCTAAAGCAATGGTCAGCTGACTTAAACGCTTTTGCATATGGTTTTTTTGTGCAAAATTATTTAGCTCAGCTTCATATTCGCTCTTGCCATAGTCGTGGTTAGCATCTTTGCTAACGCTATCGTCGCTATTAAAAGTATCGTTACTAGAAGCATTTGCAATAGCAGTATTGGCTTGCTGACTTTCCTCTTTTATTAACTTATTTTTCTGGTTGTTAGAGGTTTTGTCATTTTTAACCTCACTATCACTATCTTCTTTTGGTAACTGGCTAGGGTGTACAAATACCGCTTTATTATCAAATGAACGAAACGTCAGTGCCAAATCGTATTGTTTGCCTTCGGTATTTAGGTCATCGTAAGCCTGACTTTCTTTTTGATGGGTATCATTTTTGATGGCTTCGATTTTGCTTTGATATTGATCGCTACGAAAACGCTGACTAAGTCGTTTTTTGGCTTGTTGCCACAAGTGGTTGACCTGTTGTTGTAATATCTGTCCTTGCTCAGCGGGTAAACGTAATGCTTGCGGTGTACGTGGATCGGTAAAGTTATATACATAAACCCAATCGTCGGGCGTTGGTGCATCGGCGGCAATCCGCTGTAGTAAGCGACTGATAACGGTGCGTTTACCTAAGCCATTTTCACCAGCGGCAAACACATGATAGCCGCTGGCATGAATATCCAGTGCCGTATATAACGCTTTAAGAGCACGCTGTTGCCCAAAGCCGATATCTAAATCGGGGGCAGTGTGGGTATCGCTCGGTAACTCATTGGTATCCGTATAACGCTTAAGCTGCTCGGCACTGATAAGGCAGCGCTCATTAACATCGATAAATACCGGATGAGGCGTGCTATGGACATCTAAGGTGCTATCTGGCTGAGTGATCTCTGTCGGCTTTTTGCGTGCCAGTTTCGTTTTAGGTAGCTTTGTTCCTGATAGATTTGACTCTGCTGATTTTTTGGCATGGGTTACCATAGGGTTGGTATCTTCTGGCTCTTGATTCATAGGTGTATTTTGCGGTTCGGTCATAGTGATATAGTAAGTCGTTTTAAAAGGGCGGAATGGTTGGTGAGCTTTTGCTGTTTGGGCGCTAAGTTTAAGAATGCACTTTTAACAATCAATCATTTTTAATAATGTATCAGGACATCTTACAAGATATAGGCGCGTTTTAGACAAGACATTCAGCGCAATTTTGTATCATAGTGCGATAAAAATTTTTACCGATTAAATTGAAATAATAGGCATTTTGATGCGATAACTTGATGACTGTCGAAGAAGATAAGCCTTCAATATAGGGGTAGATAGTATAAGATGGCGTACATTGGCGCAATCTGCAACTATTCAATAGGCAGCCTGCATGATAAAATAGACGGTTCACATGTCAAAACTGGATAACCCGTATGTCAGATTCTACTAAAACCTCTTCATCATCTGCTAACACGGGTAACATTCATATTGACCCGACAGGTTTTGTAAAGCTCGGTGCGCAATTACCCACACTGGCAAATATCTTGGCGCAATCAATAGATGAGTTGGGTCTTGCTTTAAGCACGACGCAGCAGCGCACGTTATTATTGTATTTAGACCAGCTTTTATTATGGAATAAAGCGTATAATCTGACCGCTATTACCGATCCAGTCGAAGCGCTTATCAAACATATCATCGATTGTTTGGCTATTATAACGCATTTACCGTCAGGGTCGCTGCTGGATATTGGTACGGGAGCGGGCTTACCAGCTGTGATTATCGCTATCTGTCAGCCTGAGCGCCAATGTACCGCCCTTGATAGCAATCAGAAAAAAATTCGTTTTATTAAACAAGTCAGTAGCGAGCTTGCTTTGAGTAACATGCACCCAATCGCCTCGCGTATTGAAGCGCATGAAGCCAGCTACGAGGTGGTAACATCGAGAGCTTTTGCCAGTCTGATTGATTTTGTCGAAGTGGCTCAGCCGCGCTTAGCAGATAATGGTTATTTATGCGCGATGAAGGGTAAAGCCCCGAGCGATGAAGAGTTGCAAGCGCTAAATGACGCTTGGCAGATAAAGACAATTCCGTTAAATGTACCGCGTTTACAAGATAGTCGTCATTTAATTGAATTATCTTATAAAAATGTCTAAGCTATGAGCACGCAACGCACCATAAGGCAACAATTGTTCTATAGTAATGAGTAAGTGGTCTTCTCATTTATACGCAGGTGTTTAAACATCCTTATAGGTAAGCGTCAGGTATTTGAGTAATATAATAAGTAAAAGCAGCAAAAATGCTTCAGTAAAAATCAGTAACAGATCCTAATTAAATTGAGTGAGTGTATGGAAATCATAGCAATTGCGAATCAAAAAGGCGGCGTGGGTAAAACCACGACGGCAGTGAATTTGACCGCCAGCTTAGCGGCCAAGCGCAAGCACGTACTGCTGATTGACTTAGACCCACAGGGTAATGCCACCAGTGGCACGGGCGTGGATAAGAACCAATTAGAGCTGACCATCGCTGATGTGCTGCTCGATGGTGTGTCGCTGTCTGAGGCGATTGTGAATAGTCCAGCTGGCTTTGATGTCATCGGTGCCAATCGTGATTTGGCGGGTATGGATATCACCTTAATGAGTAAGACCAACAGCCATGAGTTGTTTAAAACGGCGATGGCGCAGTTGGTCAACGATCAAATCGCCGCCAATAAACCTGCTTATGATTATGTGATTATCGATTGTGCGCCAAGTTTAAACTTGCTGACGATTAATGCCTTGGTTGCTACCGACAGCGTTATTATACCAATGCAGTGTGAATATTATGCGCTAGAAGGTTTAGCGGACTTGTCACAGACAATTGAGCGTCTCACTGAACTTAATCCTAAGCTGTATATTCGCGGTGTGGTCAGAACCTTGTTTGATGCGCGTAATACCTTGGCGCGTGATGTGTCTGCTGAATTAGAGGCGCATTTTGGCGAGATTATGTACAAGACTCACATTCCAAGAAATATTCGTCTAGCAGAAGCACCGGCACATGGCTTACCAGTTATCGCCTACGAGAGATGGTCAAAAGGCGCACGCGCGTATCAAAAACTGGCAGCTGAAGTGATGAAGCAAAGTTAATAGTTATAGCTTTCTAATCATAAGCTGCTAATCATCAGTTAGCTTAAATATTAAAAACAGCAAATTATATTTATCAGTAAGCCGGCAGTAGTAAGCATTGGGCTTTTTATTTTAGCGTTAGAGGATAGGTAATCATGGCAAAGAAAAGAGGGTTGGCTGCCAATCGAGGCTTAGACGCCTTATTAGGGTCAATCAAAAAAGAAAAGCAAATTGCCGCCTCTGCCTTACAAGATGATACGGTGGTGCGCGAGCCTACTGTGTCAGATGCAATGTTAGAAACTGACATATCAGAAGCTAACAGACAGCAAGACGATGCCAGCACGGCAGACAAAGCTGCAGATACAAAACCTATTAAAAAGCCTTCCGCCTCGTCAATCACAGATGAATCTACTGACAGTAATAATCGTAAAGCGCGTACTACTAAGAAAATTCCTGCTAATAAAGCTCGTGTAAATGCGATAGAGAATAGTGCCCCTGAAGACCAGATCAGCTTGGTGCAAATCGATGTTACGCGTCTGCAAGCAGGTAAGTATCAACCGCGCCGTGATATGAGTGAAACAGCGCTAGCAGAATTGGCCTCTTCTATTGAACAACATGGTGTCATGCAGCCGATCGTTATTCGTCCATTACTGGCGAATGAAGACAAAAGTGAAGCCTTGGTTACGCATGAGATTATCGCCGGTGAGCGCCGCTGGCGTGCGGCAAAAATGGCTGGTAAATCGGTTATACCAGCGATTGAGCGTGCGTTATCTGATGAGCTAGCAATTGCATTGGCATTGATTGAAAATATTCAGCGAGAAGATTTATCGGTGATTGAGCAGGCTGCTGCTTTACAGCGTTTCCATACAGAGTTTGGTATGAGTCATGCCATGATTGCCGAAGTCGTTGGTAAGGCGCGTACCACGGTTTCGAACCTTTTGCGTTTGAATCAATTACACGACACAGTCAAAGACCATTTGGCAAACAGTGCTTTAGATATGGGGCACGCCCGTACATTGTTAGCTTTATCATCAGAACAGCAGCCTATCATTGCGCAAAAAATCATTGATGGTGGTATGACGGTGCGCGAAGCTGAAAAGTTGGTAAAATCCATCCTGCAACCTGCTCCTAAAGTCAATCGCACTGAGCAAGTACAGTCTCGTGATGTAGAGCGTTTGACCCAACGTTTAACCGACATGTTAGGGGCGGAGGTAAAGCTCAAGCATAAAAAAGACGGGCAGGGTAGTGTTGAGATATTTTTCCATAGTCAAGATCAACTGGCTGCCTTAATTAAGCATATAGAAGCGCAGGCTTAAGGCTTTTTATGAGCCTTAACTAACTATTTAAATGTAAACCATCTTTTAATAATTTATAAAAACATAGAAGAGAGTCAGTATGTGGGAGCTGGTAAAAGCAGGTGGTTGGCTGATGACACCTATCGTGGTGTGCTCAATATTGGCATTGGTTATTATTATCGAACGTAGTCATACTTTGCAGTTTAATAAGATTGTACCCAATAGATTGCGCGAACAGCTGATAACCCGCCTACGTGAAAACGGTGATATAGGTCGTACGCAGTTGATGAATGTCAAAGAAAAAACCCCTTTGGGTGATATTCTAGCGACTGGCCTGCTTTATCGCCAATACGGCTTAGACTCGATGACGATGCACATGCAAAACCGTGCCAGCGTACAAGTGCATCAATTAGAAAAAAATATCAATATGCTTGGCACCATTGGTGCAATTGCGCCATTGCTTGGTCTGTTGGGTACGGTATTGGGCATTATCTCGTCGTTTTTGGCGATTACGGATGGCGCGATGCAAGACCCAACCATGCTCGCTGCTGGCGTGTCACAAGCTTTGATTACCACGGCTGCTGGTATGATTGTCGCTATCCCAGCTTTGGTTGCTTATCGTTATTTTCAGCGCCGTATTATCGATATCAATGCGCAGTTTGAGACCCAAGCAGGGCTCATGATTCAAGAGTTATATGATTATCATTTATTAGATAATATTCCTGATTCTGCTACGTCTCATGCAGGCAGCCATACAGCAGTAAATAGTAAAGAGAGTCAAGTAAGTAATGAGCTTTCTCTTGACACATCAGATTTGGATAATACTGCAGCGGCGACTTTATAATAGCAATAGCATTATTGATGATTATTTGTTGAGCAAAAAAGTATAAGCATCTCAAAAAATATTAGGCACATTAAATATTAGGTACATTAAAGAGACTGATATGCGCTTTAGAAAACCGACCGTTGAGCCACTTGAAATCAATCTTACGCCGATGATTGATTGCTTATTATTTTTAATCGTATTTTTACTTCTAGCGACCTCGTTTAATCACTTTAGCCGCTTAAATATCATTCTTCCCGAAGCTGAGGGCGTGGCACTGACAGAAGAGAAAAATAGTATTGAAGTGGCCGTGCAAGAAGATGGTAGTTATTTGGTCAATGGCATTACGCTTGCCAGTAGCAACGAGGCTGAATTAACCAGCATGCTACAACAAGAGGCGGGTAGTAATCGCGATATGCTATTTGTGATTGCTGCCGATGCAAATGCCACGCATCAATCCGTGGTACGGGTCATGGATATCGCTGGTAAATTGGGTTTTTTAAATCTAAATATCAGTACGGTTGTGCCACTTGGTCAGCCTTTACCGCAATCATCACCAAAATAACTTTACGGTATTTGATAAGGTAGTAAAGCTTATTAAGCATTGCTACCATTACTCTAACAGCCTTTAATGTTTTATCTTATAAATAATCGCCATTGCTGTGCACCTTTTATTCATTTCTTATTTATACCTAAATTGAGGCTTTTATGAGCCAAGCTAATCAACCTGACTCTAAAAAAACTTCTGCTAACAAGCTATCAGCAGCACCATCAAATACGCCTAAGCATAAGACCTTATTACGTCTGTTAAGCTACCTTAAACCATATTGGTGGGCGCTATTACTGATGGTTATCGGCTTTGCAATTAATGCGGCAACAGAGATTTGGATTGCTAAATTATTGCAATATATCACTGATGCCATTAATCAAAATGATCAAAGTAAGCAAGATTTATTTCCGTTTATTATTGTCTTGTTGTTTTTCGTCCGTGGTGTAGGGAGCTTTTTAGGTAACTACTATACGGCGTTAGTCTCGCGCAATCTTGTGTATGAGCTACGTGTGCAAGTATTTAATAAGCTACTGCGTTTGCCAAGCTCGTTTTATTTAGCAAATCCAGCAGGGACGATTTCGTCCAAGCTGATTTTTGATGTCGAGCAGGTGACGGCAGCTAGTACCGATTCGATGAAGACCTTATTACGCGATGGCTTGACTGTGGTAGCTTTGATAGGATTTTTGCTTTATAGCAACTGGCGTTTGACCTTGATTTTATTTGTCGTGCTGCCACCGATTTTATGGCTGATACGGGTAGCTTCAAAACGCTATTTAAAGCTTTCAAAGGGTATTCAAGAAACCATGGGCGATGTCAGTCATATCACCAATGAAGTGATTAATGGCTATCAAGTGGTTAAGAATTATGGTGGACAAGCTTACGAGGCTAAACGCTTTGATACCACGTCGAAGAAAAACCTGCGCCAAGGGATGAAGGTCGTTGTGACCAATAGCATCAATACTCCAGCCGTACAGCTATTAATGGCAATAGCCATGGCGGTAGTGGTGTGGCTCGCGCTGCGCCCTGCGGTGATAGATAATATTTCAGCAGGTGAGTTTATTTCTTACATTGCTGCAGCGGGGCTATTAAGTAAGCCTGTGCGTTCATTGACTGATGTCAATCAACAGTTGCAAAGAGGGCTCGCGGCCGGCGAGTCAATATTTACCTTATTGGATGAGCCAGAAGAAGAAGACACTGGAATACTTAATCCAATCTTAGCAGGTGAAATCAAACTGGATAATGTCAGCTTGGTTTATCCTGATTCAACTGTGGCGCTACGTGACTTTACTTTAGACGTGCATGCAGGCGAGACGGTCGCATTGGTTGGGCGTAGCGGCGCTGGTAAATCATCCTTAGTCAACTTGCTTACTCGTACCTTAGACACTTCTTCTGGGCAAATTATCCTTGATGGCATGCCAATTGAAGATATTAAGCTTGAGAGCTTGCGTGCCCAGATTGCGATGGTCAATCAGCAAGTGGTGCTGTTTAATACCACGGTGTTTAATAATATTGCCTATGGCAGTCTGGCGGATAAAACCCAAGCTGAGGTTGAGCAGGCCGCAAAAGACGCTTTTGCTCATGATTTTATTATGAAAATGCCAAATGGCTATCAAAGTGAGATAGGCGCTGAGGGTTTGCAGCTGTCTGGGGGTCAACGCCAACGTATCTCTATTGCTCGAGCACTATTAAAAGATGCGCCGATTTTGATTTTAGATGAAGCCACCAGCGCTCTGGATAATGAGTCAGAATATTATATTCAAAAAGCGCTGGATAATGTCATGAAAGACCGCACGACACTGGTGATTGCGCATCGTTTAACAACGATTGAGGCGGCTGATCGCATTGCTGTGTTAGATGGTGGTCATATTGTTGAGCTTGGTACACATGAAGAGTTGATGCAATTGCACGGTCATTATGCGCAAATGTATGCGCGCGATTTTGAGTAAATGTGCTCAATAAACGTGTTGAATAAGCGCTCATTCATAGTTTTCTTAGAATAAAAATCGCTGAATAAATAGGATAAATGTCACACCATCATGAGTATTGAAACCACAATGACGCGTGCATGGCAACGTCAGGCCGCTTGGCTCTGGCTACTGCTGCCTGTTAGTTGGTTGTATGGATTCGTCACGTTACTACGCCGTCAGGCTTATAAAATAGGTCTGTTTGCAAGTTATCGTCCGCCTATTCCGGTAATGGTTATTGGTAATATTACGGTAGGTGGCAGCGGTAAGACGCCGTTAATTATTGAATTGGTTACTCGCTTGCAAAAGCAAGGCATAAAGGTAGGTATCATCAGTCGCGGTTATGGCGGTGATAGCAGTCAGATGCCAGCTTTGGTTCATACAGGCAGTTTACCGAGCATCGTAGGTGATGAGCCCTCTTTAATCGTCAATATGACAGGCGCTGCTATGGCAGTATGCCCCAATCGTAAGCAAGCGATTACGACTTTACTAGAGGCTTATCCCGATTTACAACTGATTATTGCTGATGATGGCTTGCAGCATTATGCGCTGCAACGTGATATCGAATGGATTGTAATTGATGCATCGCGCGGCTTTGGCAGTCAACAGCTGCTACCAACCGGTTTTTTACGTGAGCCCATGTCACGCTTAAAAGGCGCAAATGTGGTTTACCATGAAAAAGCCGATAGGACGACCATGGATAATAATCAAGCTCAATCTAAGCGTTTAACCATGCATCTACAAGCTGATAAGTTACAGCTTTTGTGGTCTTCTGCTGTTGAGATAGATGATTTAATTGTCACAGCAAAAGTGCCTATGTTACCTATGCCAAACAGTCGGATACATGCGGTAAGCGGTATCGGCTATCCACAGCGTTTTTTTGATACTTTAGCATCACTCGGTTTCGATGTCATTGGTCATCCTTATCCGGATCATTATGATTTTAGCTTAGATGAGCTTTTACAGTATACCGAGCAGCCTATTATTGTGACCAGTAAAGACGCGGTTAAAATCAAGGCGTTGCTAATAGATACGACTAGCCGCCAACCACTTAGCGAGGAGTATCAAGAGCTTGCTAACAGGTTATGGGTATTGCCAGTGACTGCGGTGTTATCGGACAGTTGTTATGAGAGCTTACAGCAGCAATTAAAAGCTTTAAATATTGATATCAATAATGGCTAGAAGTCTAAAAGATTAGATAATTTTTATAGGAATAAATCATGTCGTCAGTCTTAGCCTCAGATGAAACTATACCAACAGCAGCAACAACTGAAGTAACGCTGGCCAAAACTCATATTGTTATTCCTGCACGCTTTAAAAGTACCCGTCTGCCCGGCAAGCCATTATTAACTATCCATGGTAAGCCGATGATACTTTGGGTGGCTGAAAAGGCGAAGTTGGCTGATTTTGCGGATGATATGTGTATTGCGACGGATGATGAAGCAATTGCCAAAGTTTGTATAGAGGCAGGCTTTGATGTGGTGATGACGAGTAGCACGCATGCGTCAGGAACTGACCGTTTGGCTGAGGTTGCGGCTATTAAAGGCTGGGCTGAGCATGATATCGTGGTCAATATGCAAGGTGATGAACCCTTGGTACCGGCGTTATTATTAGAGCAAGTCAAAGCATTGTTGGTGCAAGATGCAGATAGCGTGATGGCGACTTTATGTGAACCTATCGAAGATTATGAGACATTTATGCGTCCATCGGTCGTTAAAGTCGTCAGTCAGACGTCTAACGATTTACAGCGCGCGCTGTATTTTAGTCGTGCGCCAATCCCTTTTGATCGTGATGTGGTTTTGGCAAATGACATAGATACACAGCGACAACCACCAAAAACTGCTTATCGCCACTTAGGGTTATACGCCTACCGCGTCAGCTTACTACAGCAGTTTGTACACTGGCCGCAAACGCCACTCGAAACACTGGAAAGCCTAGAGCAATTGCGGGTATTAGAAAACGGTGGCCATATTGCTATTGCTCCAGCAGCCTGTCATCTACCAGCAGGCGTCGATAACCAAGAAGATTTGGATCGTCTCAATGCCATGAGCTTAGTGGATTTTCAAAACTGCTGATATAGATAATTAATAATAGCCTAAGTAAAAAAACCAATATTTTTGATTAAAATAATTGGTTTATTTGGTCTTTAAAGGTTTTAAGCGTATCAACAGATTGAACGTATTGAAATTATTAAAGGTGTTGAGCGTGTTAAAGGTAGTGAACGCATTAAAAGCATTGAGCGATGACCATGAGGGAGATAACTGAAATGACCAGCACAGTGCCTTTGAGCGATAATATCTATTTTGCACCGTTACTACCGTGGCAAAATGAGTTATGGTCACAGCTGACGCAGCGTGTGTTGGCGCCGCAGCAATCTTTGCCTCATGCGCTGTTAGCTGCTGGTATGCAAGGGATGGGTAAGCGTGCTTTTGTCTGGCGATTGGTGGCATGGTTGTTATGCCGTGAGCGCGATAGCCATCCACTCGGCGCTTGCGGGGTTTGCGAGAGCTGTCAATGGCTTAGATCAGGGACGCATCCAAGCTTACAAGTCTTACCAATGATTAGTATGCCAGTCAGCGCCGATAATGCTCATGCTAAAGAAGCAGCAACTAGCACCGCCAAAGACAAAAAATCTGCCAAAGCTGCTAGTAACGCTGCGTTAAAAATAAAGGTCGATGATATTCGTGCCTTGCAGCCTTTTATTTATCAAGGCGGGCAGGGAATGCGTATTTGCGTGCTAGATTATGCAGAGCAAATGACTATTGCTGCTGCTAATGCGCTGCTTAAAACCTTGGAAGAGCCGCAAGCGCAAGTGCATTTATTCTTAATCAGTGATACTCCGGCGCAGTTACTGCCAACCATTAAGAGCCGCGTCCAGCAGCTAGCATTACAGACTATTGACTCTGCCGTTTCAGTTAATTATGTGACTCAGGCTCTAGGCAGTACGGTCAATCGCGAAGCGGTCGGCACGGAAGCCATTGAGCAGCTGATACAGTTGGCAAATGGTGCACCTTTAGCAGCGGTCACCCTTGCGCAAGCGCCTTGGTATAGCAAGCGCGCGCTATGGCTGACAACATGGCAAGCGTTACGTAGCGGTAAACGCAGTGGCA
This sequence comes from Janibacter sp. CoH_79_TC_3, assembly GCF_058197955.1. Lineage (NCBI taxonomy): Bacteria > Bacillati > Actinomycetota > Actinomycetes > Micrococcales > Intrasporangiaceae > Janibacter > Janibacter sp. CoH_79_TC_3. The sequence goes on along the minus strand of NZ_JBXWIV010000007.1, from coordinate 119,883 downwards.
TTGCGGCCAGCGACTATTGGCAAACCCAGTTGAGTATGAGCGAGTTTATTCAACTGTCGGAGCTGATGCTGGTCGATATGCGCCGTATATGTTTGGGTCTTGATGCGCTGCAAAAGGACATTGATTTATCCGCATCATTAAACAACTACAAACCTGCTGAGAGTGGATTTGAGGCGTTTATAAATAGTTTGCAACAGACAAAAATCGCCCTACAACAAAATGTGCAAGAAAAATTCGCTTATGATAAGCTGATGCAAGAATTGGCGTATTTATAAATTAAAATAAAGTAAACCTCACTCATAAAGGAAGCGGACTATGGCAATGCCAGGACGTGGCGGGATTTTAACCTGTCATATTGAAGATATGGAAACGTTATACGCAAGCTATCTATCCTTTGTGACCAATGGCGCGTTATTTGTGCCGTCTGATAGAATACAAAAACTGGGCGATGAGGTATTTATTGCCGTCACTTTGCCCAATGCTAGCGAACGCTTGCCTATGAACGGTAAGGTGGTTTGGATTAACTCTAAAAGCCAAAGTGGGCGACCAGCGGGATTTGCTGTGCAGATAGGGACAGATATCGCTGGATTAAGAATTAAAAATGAGGTCGAGCGTTTATTGGCCGGTAAGATTGATAGCTTACAATCGACTTATACCATGTAGTGTTTCTACAGATCAGCAATTGTATTCGCTATGACTAAGATAATAGTTAGCGAAAGAAAAAGAGCAGCCTTATATATTTATAAGGCTGCTTTTTTTGTCAATAAAATTTCTTAAATAAGACGTGAATGAATGTGTTTAATAACGAGGTGGCACATACATATCATCAGGAATTGGCTCGCGGTAGTATTCATCATCGCGCTTACGTTCAGGCAATTCAATCTCATCACGCGGTACTTCTTGATAAGGGATTTGTTCAAGCAAATGGGCAATACAGTTTAGTCGTGCGCGTTTTTTATTATTACCTTCAACCACCCACCACGGCGCTTCAGGAATATGCGTGCGCTCAAACATGGTCTCTTTAGCTTTGGTATAATCCTCCCAGCGGCGGCGTGATTGCAAGTCCATCGCTGACAGTTTCCACTGTTTAAGAGGGTCGTGAATCCGGCTCATAAAACGTGAATGCTGCTCATCATCGGTAATCGAAAACCAGTACTTGACCAAACGAATACCTGAGCGTACCAGCATGCGCTCAAATTCAGGTACCGATTGAAAGAATTCTTCGTACTGGGCGTCGGTACAAAATCCCATGACACGCTCGACACCCACACGGTTATACCAGCTGCGATCAAACAACACAATCTCACCAGCGGCAGGTAGATGCGCTACATAGCGCTGGAAATACCACTGTGATTGTTCACGTTCTGTTGGAGCCGGTAAGGCTGCAACGCGGCAAACACGTGGGTTTAAGCGCTGAGTAATACGCTTGATAGCGCCACCCTTACCAGCAGAATCACGCCCTTCAAATATCACCACAATACGTTCACCGTATTCAACCACCCAATCTTGTAGTTTGATAAGTTCTCGTTGCAGCCGCAGCAGTTCTTGAAAATATGTACGGCGATCAAGCTTTTCTTGCTCACTCATCTCGCGCCCATCAAAACGAAAGTCGCGCACGTAATCGTCTATCTCATTTTCAAGTTCTTCATCGTAGCTATCTATCAAGTCTTGATGCATTTTTCGGCGCAGCTCATCGCCGAACACTTCTTTATCCATTCGGGCAATGAAACTGCCTTGTTCCAGTGCTGACAGCTCACACCGCTTTGGCGTAGTTAAGGTCTGATCAATAGACGATGTATCCTTGCTCATAGTAAGCTCCTAATAAATATTTTTATGGCTGCCTTTTATTGTTACTGTGTTTTATTATTAAAATTTTTTATGTGACAACCTTTTATATGAATGCCCTTTATAAAGCTATTTTAACATATCTAATGATGCAGCTATGAGTGAGCAGTGTTTGCTTGTTGCATTCGCTTTATAACACTTTCATTTAGACAAAAAAACACCCTCTAATCATTGGATTAAAGGGTGTTTTAAAAGCTTAATGTTATTTATTAACTAATGGCTTATTGCTAATGACATCAGTGAGAAAATTATTTCTCTAGGATGCAAGTAACACCTTGACCACCAGCGGCGCAGATAGAGATAAGTGCGCGACCTGAACCTTTTTGGTCTAACAGTTTGGCAGCAGTGGCTAAGATACGACCACCGGTTGCAGCAAATGGATGACCTGCGGCAAGTGATGAGCCATTGACGTTTAGCTTGCTACGATCGATAGAACCTAGTGGCGCATCAAGACCTAGACGCTCTGCACAGAACTTCTCATCTTCCCAAGCAGCCAGTGTAGATAGTACTTGTGAGGCAAACGCTTCATGGATTTCATAAAAATCAAAGTCTTGCAAGGTCAGACCAGCGCGCTCAAGCATACGCGGTACCGCATAAGCTGGCGCCATCAGTAAGCCTTCTTTATCGCCAGACTTGCCGATAAAGTCCACAGCCGCGGTTTCTTGATGAACGATATAAGCCAATGGCTTAAGACCATGTGCTGCTGCCCACTCATCAGTACCTAATAGTACACAAGAAGCACCATCGGTTAGTGGGGTAGAGTTAGCCGCTGTCATGGTTGGGTTGGCGTTCTTTTTACCAAACACAGGCTTTAATTTAGCCAGTTTCTCTAAAGTCGTATCTGGGCGCAAGTTGTTGTCGCGAGTCAAACCTTTATATGGGGTGATTAGGTCATCAAAGAAACCTTCATCATAAGCGCGCGCTAGGTTTTGATGGCTAGTAAAGGCAAGCTCATCTTGTGCTTCACGGCTGATGTTCCACTCAAGTGTGGTAATCGCTTGATGGTCGCCCATTGATAAACCAGTACGTGGCTCGCCATTCTGTGGGGTATCTAATAAGTCTTTTGGATTTAAACCCATTAGCGCTTTTAGACGTTGTTTGTTGTCTTTAGCCGCGCCCAATTTAATCAATACTTTACGTAAGCCATCGCCAACAGCGATAGGTGCGTCAGAAGTCGTATCAACACCGCCAGTAATGGCTGAATCGATGATACCAAGCGCGATTTTATTGGCAGAAGCAAAAGTTGCTTGCAAGCCAGTACCACAAGCTTGTGAGATATCATAAGTTGGGGTGTGTGGGTTCAATGCGGTGCTTAACGTCGCTTCACGCGTTAAGTTGATATCGCGGCTCAGCTTCATGACCGCACCAGCAACCACTTCACCGACTTTTTTATCTTGTAAGTTAAAGCGTTCAACCAAACCATCTAACGCTGCGGTTAGCATGTCAGTGTTGCTGACATCTGCGTATGTACCATTTGAGCGAGCAAAAGGAATACGGTTGCCGCCTAGGATAGCCACGCGATGCTGACCTGAGCTAAGCTTGGTTGGGCTGGCTTTTTTAGCCGTCGTATTGGTTTTGTTAGCGCTAGTCGTGTCGGCTTTTTTATCAGCTTCTTTCGCTTTGTTGTCGTCTTTCGCAGCGGTATTTTTACTGTCTTTGGCGGCGCTGTCTTTTTTAGAGTCGTCTTTCTTAGAGCTGTCTGTTTTTACATCAGAAGCTTTGGTGTCATTGGCTTTGTTGTCAGCGTTTTTAGTGTCCGCTTTTTTCGACTCAGTCGCTTTTGAATTCGCTACTGTATCAAACACGTTTGGCTGCTTAGCATCTTTAGTCGCTGACTCTTTCGCAGTAGTTTCGGTATTTTTTGTATCGCTAGCCTTTACAACCGTGGTTTCAACAACAGGGCTATCAGGGTGATTGTTTTTATTACTCATAATATTATCCTTAAAAAGTATGGGTAGAAGAAAAAAGGGAAGAAAACATTGATTAAAAGAAAAAATACCTTTAAAAAATGCTTAAAACGTTTCAGGCAAATTGTATTCAGATTTTATTACTGTTATTAGATTGCAGCATTTATTCGGGCACATATTACACAACAAGGTGGCTCATCATAAGGCGTTTTTTAAGACCTTACTGTATATCTTTAGCAAATGATGTGACGCTAATTTTAAGCTATCGCAAGCTTCAATGATAACCAACTCTAGACAACATCAACAGATTAGACTGGCTGGTACTGATTATTTGCATTGCATAACGCGCTATTTGATAATATATTGTTATCTATAAATGCTTTTGCCATAACTTATACGTTAGATTTTAGCATAAGTTGGGCGTTTTGAACGCTAGAAAAAGTTGCCATCTTGTATACTGGCTTGTCTACAGATTGTTATAGACATTAGTGGCTTTTAGACTTGTTTCGCATGAAAGTGTATAGTTGATGCAGTTTTAAGCCCACTTACTAAATACTAATAATTTTTATCAATGCTAATGCGGGTGAGTCTTTATAATAGGCGCATCGTATTTTTGTTTACTATTATCTGCCCGCCCATTTTTATTTTACTCGTTAATTATAGGATTATATTATGTCAGACCGTTATGGTGATTTTGTTCAGTCTTCTATTGGTAAAAAAGTAGCAAAAAACTTAGGCTTACCTATGCCAGTAGATTTAGATCGTTTTGATAGTGGTCAGCCTGCGGTACGTGGTAGCGTATTGGTTGGTCGCGCTAATGGTGACAATACAGCGATCAGCGAGTCAGTATCTCGTATCTTGTCAGAATTACACGCTGACGTGTTTGTAAATAGCAGTGATAATGTGAAAGATGCGCTGTCTGATGCTGGCGTTAAAGCCAAGGCCAATACAGGCGGCGATGATAAATTTAAAGTTTTATTATTTGATGCCAGTAATATCAGTAACGCAGATGAGCTAAAGCAAGTGTATGAATTTTTTCATGCCGTTGCGCGCCGCGTAGAGAAATCAGGTCGCGTTATTGTCATCGGTCGTCCACCAGAAGACCTCACGGATATTGAAGCAGCATTGGCTCAGCGCGCGCTTGAAGGCTTTGTGAAGTCGGTCGGCAAAGAGTTTAAGCGTGGTATCACGGCCCAGCTTATTTATGTTGCCGAAGGCGCTGAGAAAAACCTAGATTCAACATTACGCTTTTTCACTTCAGCACGTTCAGCCTATGTCTCAGGACAAGTGGTACGTGTTAGCAACGGCGATAACGTTGACGTTGATTGGGCACAGCCTTTGGGCGGCAAAACCATGCTGGTTACAGGCGCAAGTCGCGGTATTGGTGAAGCAATTGCCCGTGTCTTGGCACGCGAGGGCGCTCATGTTATTTGTCTTGATGTACCACAGCAGCAAGCTGACTTACAAAAAGTTGCGAGCGAAATCAGTGGTTCGGTTTTAACCGTCGACATAACTAGTGAAGATGCGGGCAAAGAAATTGCCGAAGCCGCGCAAAAACGTGGTGGTCTAGATTCAGTGATTCATAATGCTGGTATCACGCGTGACAAAACGCTCGCCAATATGGATGAGCAAAAATGGGATATGGTCATCAATATTAACTTGGGCAGTATTGCCAAGCTAAACCGCTACTTGCTTGATAATGATGTGCTAAAAGAAAACGCGCGTATTGTTTGCGTTTCATCAATCTCAGGTATCGCTGGTAACTTAGGTCAAAGTAACTATGCGACTTCTAAAGCAGGTGTTATTGGTTTAGTAAATGCCACTGCTAAACAGTTAGAAGACAATGCGAAAGGTATGACGATTAACGCTGTTGCTCCAGGATTTATCGAAACGCAAATGACAGAAGCGATTCCATTTGCTATTCGTGAAGCGGGTCGCCGTATGAACTCAATGAGCCAAGGCGGCTTGCCAGTAGACGTGGCTGAAACCATTGCATGGTTTGCTTCACCAGCTTCAGGCGGTCTAAATGGCAACATCGTACGTGTATGTGGTCAAAGCTTATTGGGTGCTTAGTAAATATAATGTAGGCAAAATTGTAGTTAATAAAATAGATGATTATCTCAATTAAGCCTGCACTAAGTATATGATAATCAGTAAGGTTTTAGATTTACCTCACATATGCTTACGAAAAAATTGCTGATAAATTGTAATAAAGCTGCCCTAGGGTGGCTTTTTTATGATAAAAACACAGTAATAATAACTTGCCCGGTTTGTTAGATGGTTTTTTACGTTGGCGGCGGGTTATTACTATAATGATAAATAGCTGTATTGGGTAAAGGAAGTGACCCTCTTTGTTGGGCGAAATTACCTTTTAATCAAAACCTATATTCATCAAAATAAGTGTTGATTTTAATCAAAGTAATTGTTAATCAAGTAAGTTTCAGTCAAAGCTCTTACTAATAAACGAATGCATCGCATTTACATCTAGCCAGAAAATTTGCTCAAGCCCCACTTAGGATTTATTATGTCAGACAAACATTATGATGCGTTGCCAAAAGCGCATACCACTTATGCTAATATCGTCAAAAGTTTATTGCCTATTGGTAATAGCGGTAAAATCAGTCGTGATCAACTGCCACAAGCGACCTATTATGTAGATGACTTGCATATCGATCAAAACAATCTTGATGACTACCGTAAGATTTGTGGTTTCGCTGATAATGGCAAAGTGCCTGTGACGTATTTTTCGGTCTTATCACAGACGTTGCAGATGAATATGATGGTCAAAGAGCCATTTCCATTTGCTATGCTAGGATTGGTACACGTGGATAATAGCGTCACTCAGTATCGTCCTATCGGTGAGCGTGAAACGGTTGCCATGGCGGTAAAATTTGATAATTTGCGCGACCATGCCCAAGGTCAGCAGTTTGATTTTGTCACCACGGTGAAATCAAATGATGAAGTGATCTGGGAAGGGACGTCTACTTATTTATCACGCGGCAAAAAATCAAGCAGCAAAGATAAAAAAAGCACGCCGCGCCCAGTAGCGGTTAAACCTGCAGTCAATGAAGACGGTGTACATAGTATCTTTGAAGTGCCAGAAGATATCGGTCGCCGTTATGCGTTTGTTTCAGGTGACTTTAACCTAATCCATCTGCATCCGCTATCAGCACGCGCGTTTGGTTTCCCAAAAGCCATTGCGCATGGTATGTGGTCAAAGGCCAAATGTCTGGCTTTGATGGATGAGCTACCAGATGCTTATACAGTTGAGGTATCATTTAAGCTGCCTATCTTCTTACCAGCTGAAGTAGAGCTTATTGCAGAACCAGTCGCACAGCTTAAAAATGCAGAAGATAGCTGTGAGTTTGGCTTATATAGCGCCAAAAACGACAAGCCGCATCTTGCAGGTGTGATTAAATTGCAAGCTGACAACCAGTAAAATAGGCCATATTTTTTAACATTCATATTTCACGAACACATCACTAATTATGACTTTACATGAAAATGCAATAAGCGCAGCTGAGCCTGATAGTTCAGCTGTGATAGACCAAAGCGCTGCTAATGAGCAAAACGATGCTAACGAACAAAATGCTGCAAGCGCTATAGATAACGGTATCAATTTAGCAGATATATTTGAGCCCTATTTTCGTCCAGAGGCAAATACCATTGTCTGCGGTGCACTCGATGAAGCAAAAGTAGCCGCTTTGGCGGCCGCTGGCGTTGAGTTGGTGATTAACCTGCAGCCTGATGACGAGCTAAGTTTTGATGAACGAGCGGCGGTCGTGGGTGCTGGTATGGCTTATGAGCAGCTACCTATAAGCGGTGCGAATGATTTAAAACAGCTAAAGATATTGGCGTTTGATAATATCCTACGTCAGCATTATGGCAAAAAAACCGTTATGCATTGTGGCTCTGGTAATCGTGCTGGCGCAGCAATTGCGCTGCGTGCTGGCTGGCTACGTGGGCGTAAAATGGATACGGCAATGGAACGTGGGCGTAGTCATGGTTTGACGAAGCTTGCAGAAGAGGTTCATAATCGTTTATTAGTGCCACGCTAAGCTATCGTCAATTCCATTTATGCTGATTAGCATTACTAACAAAAAGGCGACCAATAGGTTGCCTTTTTATTGAGTAGATTTTATCAGCAGGCAGTTTTTTTAAGTGTAAGAACGGTTTTTTATAACTCAGATTAAAAATAAAGCGAGTAAATAATGATAAAAAATAATGCGCAAGCAAATAATAATAACGTCTATCAAGCAAGTGAACTGAATCAATCAATTGCATCTATTAACCCTGAAATTCAACAACGATTACAACAACTGCTGACGGACTTACAGCTTGATGATGCACCAGCTGGCGGCGCATTGGTGGTTTATCAGGCGGGACAATGCATCGCTCAAGCAAGTGTGGGCATGGCACGCGCGGATTTGTCATGGAGTCCTGATACGTTATCGCTTAATTTTTCGACGGGTAAGGGTATTTTGGCGACCTTGGTACATGTATTGGTATCACAGCAATTACTTGATTATGACCGACCGATTGCAGATTATTGGCCAGCTTTTGCGGCGCAGGGCAAAGAGCAGATTACGCTGCGTCGTGTGATGTCGCATCAGGCCAATTTATTTTCCATTCAAAGTATCGATGTCGATAATGAAACGGTGCTTGATTGGAATATGATGCTAGAGAAAGTTGCTGCCATGCCGATAACTGTTCCCGAACAGAGTGAGTTATATGAGAGTGCTTATAGCGCGCTGGTTTATGGTTGGGTGTTAGGCGGCATGATAGAAGCCGTTACTGATATGCCATTAGCTGAGGCATTGCGCCATTATTTAACCGAGCCTCTTGGAATTGCAGATAGCTGTTATTTTGGCGTACCAGAAAACAAGGTAAACGACGTTGCGCATCTAGTTAAGTATTTTGAGACAGCAGAGCAGGTAGCAGAGCAAAAAGACGATTTAGGAACAAACCAAGAAAGCAGTCAACAAAGCGGGCAAGTGCGTCCTCGCCGTAGTAAACCAGTGTTAAGGGCGGACTCTGCTAATACTTTGCATACTTACACCAGTCTACCAAGCTATGCTTGTTGGCAAAAAAGAGCGCTAACCAATCAAGCAAGCGCAAGTGATGGTAAAAATGGAAGTATAAACGAAAGTACAACGGTAGATGAGCTACCCAGTCTAGATACGGCAAAAATTAATCGTTTATACTTTAATAATAGCCAGCTTAATTTAAAAAATTATAAATCCGCTCTTATGTTAGCCAATAAGCAACCTATTGATTATTATGATAAACGCACATTACAGGCTGTTATCCCTGCTGCCAATGGCGTGGCCTCAGCGCAAGCATTAGCGACTATTTATGCCATGCTAGCCAATGGCGGTACATGGCAGGGGCAGACACTCATTGATGAGCAAACCTTTCAGCAGCTATCAACCCCGCAAGTTACCGGCATGGATGCAGTGATGCCTGCAAAAATGAACTGGCGTTTGGGCTATCATCGCCGTTTTAGTCTTTGTGACAGCGAAGCGAGTAATGATAGGGCGCAAGGCTTTGGTCATATGGGTTATAACGGCTCGGTTGCTTGGTGTGACCCTACGCGGCAACTGTCATTAGCCTTTATCCATAATTTTGATGTAACGATGCTTAATGATGTCCGTCAGTTTGCGCTAACGGAAGCAGTATTGGATTTGGTGGATGCTGACAGATAAGGTTAATTAGCATCATCGGCACTTAATACTAATGCTACTTATTTGGCGTCATTTTAAGCAGCCTTGTCGCACTTAAACCATGGATAAAGATAGAAGTTAAAATCACAATGGAGCACACTATCCAAAGTTTAAGGGCATCTTCATTATTAAAGAATCCTTGATTGAGGGCATAAGATAAATAATATAAAGTCCCAATACCGCGAATACCGAGCGCAGAAATAGCGTATTTTTCGGTACGTGGAAGGTTTAATCCTGATAAAGCGATAAAGCCGCCAATAGGACGAATCAGCAATAAAAAGGTAAAGCTGACAATATAGACGCGCCATGTCAGCTCAACCCCCGCTTGCAAGCCTTGACCTAAGAACATGCCAAAGATAACAAGCACTAAAGACATCAGCAAACCTTCTGATTGCTCAGCAAAATCGTGCAATTTGTGATGATAGCTGTGTTCGCGCTCTGAGCGCCGAAAGGCAAAGGCTGCAACAAATACGGCAATAAACCCATAGCTATGCACGTATTCTGCCAGTCCATAGGCAAGTAATGTGATGGCAATCACCACATACCCTTGGGAAATAGTGGTGTTGTGGCTGTATTTTGAAAACACCAGCTTTGCCAAAACTTTACCAACCACAATGCCAACTATTAAGCCTGCGCCAATTTTCCACAGCACATCATGGGTGAACCAAGACCACAGCATCTCACCCGTGAACTGCTGACCTCCGCTATAAGCTTCCGCTATCTTAATCGCGAGATAGACAAAAGGAAATGCGAGACCATCATTTAGCCCTGCTTCTGAAGTTAGAGTAAAGCGCGGTGCGTCTTCGCCGCCGGTGTTAGGCGGGCCAACTTGAATGCTAGAGGCTAGTACGGGGTCGGTCGGGGCCAGTACAGCGCCGAGCAAGATGGCAGCGCCCAGCGTCAAACCAAAAGCATAATAGCCTAAGACGGCCATTGCAAAAATACCAATCGGCATGGTGATAAGCAGTAAGCGCACAGTCGGTCGCCATAAGTGCCACGATAGCTCAGTATCAATCTTAATACCCGCACCGACTAATGAAACCAATACCACAATCTCGGTCAGTTTTTCGATAATAAGACCATTATCAATCGGGTTTAAAAAAGATAAACTCGTCCACCAATAACCCATCAGTAAACCAAAGCTCACCTGTAACATGGGTAATGAGATGGGCGTGCGCTTAAAAATAATAGGAAACAGCGCCCCAAATAAAAAGGCAATGCCGCAGACCAATAAGAATAAATTATAATTTTCAATCATAAGTTTGCCGCACGCTGTTTTATAGGATTTAGAGATGCGATATTAGATGGTGTTTATTAGATGGTGTTTATTAGCTCTTAATAATGAGGCTAAACGCTTTTTAATACCGCAAAAAAACGTTATCAGAATGGCGGCTACGTTGTTTTTTGGTGAAAAAAAAGCCTGCATAGCGCAGGCTTTGGATAATTCTATAACAGTATTGCTTTAAGACTGTAGTTTTAAAAACTTATAAGCAAAGTTTTTTGCTTAACGCTCAACTTGGCTCACATCACGGACGGCACCGGTATCCGCACTGGTCGTCATAGCCGCATAAGCACGTAGAGCAGGAGAGACGTGACGCTCACGACTCACAGGCTTCCATGCATCGCGACCGCGGGCTTCCATGGCTTCACGGCGAGCTGCCAACTCTTCATCACTGACCTGCATATTGATAGTACGGTTTGGGATGTCGATATGAATGGTATCGCCTTCTTCTACCAAGCCAATCGCGCCGCCTTCAGCCGCTTCAGGGCTGGCATGACCAATTGATAAACCTGAAGTACCACCAGAGAAACGACCGTCAGTTAACAGCGCACACTCTTTACCTAGACCTTTAGACTTTAGGTAAGTCGTTGGATACAGCATCTCTTGCATACCTGGGCCACCTTTTGGACCCTCATAGCGGATGATGACCACATCGCCGGCTACGATTTGATCAGCAAGCACGGCTGCTACGGCATCGTCTTGCGATTCAAAAATGCGTGCGCGTCCGGTAAAGACTAAGATGCTTTCATCGACGCCAGCGGTTTTGACCACGCAGCCACGTTCAGCGATGTTGCCGTATAGTACTGCTAAGCCGCCATCGGTTGAATAGGCATGCTGAGCACTACGAATACAGCCTGACTCGCGGTTGACGTCGAGGTTCGGCCATTCTTTTGACTGCGAGAAGGCCTCAGTGGTACGGATGCCACCAGGAGCAGCGATATAACGTGCACGCGCCTCAAGATTGTCAGGATTCATGATGTCCCATTTATCGATGGCTTCTTTCATCGTGGCGCTGTGAATGGTTGGCAAGTCAGTATGGAGCAAGCCCGCACGATCAAGCTCGGCCAACAGCGCAAATACACCACCAGCACGGTGGACATCTTCCATATGGTATTTTTGCGATGCAGGAGCGACTTTTGCTAGGCAAGGCACACCGCGACTTAAACGATCGATATCATGCATTTTAAAATCGACTTCGGCTTCATTGGCGGCAGCTAGCAGATGCAAAATAGTATTGGTTGAGCCGCCCATGGCGATATCTAGAGTCATCGCGTTTTCAAAGGCGGCTTTGGTGGCGATAGAGCGTGGCAATACAGAATCATCATCTTGCTCATAGCGGCGCTTGGCCAATGACACAATCGTGCGCCCAGCTTCCAAGAATAACTCGCGGCGCAGCGAATGAGTGGCCAGCAGCGAACCATTACCCGGTAATGCCAAACCTAAAGCTTCGGTCAAGCAATTCATAGAGTTAGCAGTAAACATGCCAGAGCACGAACCACAGGTCGGACACGCTGAGCTTTCAATGGCTAAGACGTCTTCATCACTGATGCTATCATCAGCGGCATCCATCATTGCATCGACTAAATCAAGCTTACGAATCGCATTGCCTTTACTGTCAGTGGTATGGACGTCGCTACCGCCATCGTTATTGTGGCTGTGAGCTACGGTGCTGGCAATCACTTTACCCGCTTCCATCGGGCCGCCTGAAATAAACACCACTGGAATATTAAGGCGCATAGCCGCCATTAGCATACCAGGGGTGATTTTGTCACAGTTAGAAATACAAACTAGGGCATCGGCGCAATGCGCATTGACCATATATTCAACCGAATCGGCAATCAAGTCACGACTTGGTAGTGAATACAGCATACCGCTATGACCCATGGCAATACCATCATCGACTGCAATAGTATTAAACTCTTTTGCCACGCCACCCGCTTTTTCAATCTCACGTGCAACCATTTGCCCCAAGTCTTTTAGATGCACATGGCCGGGTACAAACTGCGTAAAGGAGTTGGCAATTGCAATAATAGGTTTGCCAAAGTCGCCATCAGTCATGCCAGTTGCGCGCCATAGGGCACGAGCACCTGCCATATTACGACCGCCAGTAGAAGTTTTTGAGCGATAATCCATGTGATATTCCTTACAAATGAGCGAGATTTATTAACGTGTGCAGCATCCGCTGTCATACTGATAGTGTGCTTTTTATGCAGTGTGAGTACTAGTGAATAATACTAAGTCATTACCATACCATTAGATATGAGTAACTGAAAACAATTAACCCCGAATCATAAAGACTTAAGGGTCAATATTTAGGCAAGACGCTCTAAGATAGCGCTCTCAAACCAAGGCAGCTCGCCTTTATCAGCTTCTAGTTTGGCGATGACGACCAAGGCGTGAGTCGCTGGCAAGAATTGATAGTCGGAGCTGGCATCAATAGTCAGTATCTGTTTATCGCCTTCAGCTTGTTCATCGATACTGATTAACGTCTGTTTGGTATTTTTATATAGGACATCAATACGACCAAAAAACTGCCACTCTTTAAAAGCCGCAGTAAGCGCATCCGCTTCATCTTTGGTATAAATTTGCTGGGTGTCTTTACCGGTATTGGTCCAATGTAAGCGTACCGCCAATTGCAGCGCTTCACTAAACACCACCAATGAGCCAACTACTTTGACATGCCAAGGGCTGGTTATCAGCGCCTTATCAATACCCATAAGTTTCGCAGCCTCATTCGCCGTCATCGGAGTATTAAATTGTGCAAGCAACGACGGGGTTAGCGGATAGGTTTGTTTAATACTGTCATCTAAACTGTCGTAATGATACAAAAAGGGCAGCGGCATATCCTGCGTAATGGTTTTTTTGCTAATTTTGCAATTATGAATACGCCAGCTGATTGCTTTATCGCTCAATGCTTCAGCTAAGATAATGGCATTTGGCTCAAGGATTTGCGTACGAGTTTGCGCCTCAACCTCATTCTCAATGTCAACTTGTTCTGTCGCATCTGCTATAGAGCTAGACGGCAGTGTTGTATCATAGATTTCTGAATAATACGGTTGTGAATAAGTGGCGTCATTATCTGACGGCTCATCTGATGGCTTATCTAATGATTGGGTTGGCAAGGCAGTCAAATCCATAAACGTAGGGTGATTAAAATAGAGGATTAATATAACATTTAAAGCGCATCACTCGTCAACAAATTAATCGTGATACCTGCAAATCCTCAAGCCCTTGTACTCAGCCCATATTTCGTCCACTATATTTGCTGAGATATTTATCCTCTAATACTGATCAACAAGTACTGATAACCAATTAAGGAATAAAATAATGAGTCAAGACAACCAAACCAAATACGACGATAACAACATTTTTGCCAAAATGCTTAACGGTGATATTCCTTATCATAAGGTTTTCGAGGACGATAAAACCCTCGCCTTTATGGATATCATGCCGCAAGCAAAAGGTCATGTATTGGTGATTCCTAAGCAAAAAGCAATTGATTTAGTCGATCTTGAGCCAGAATATGCGGTAGCCGTACTCATGACGTCCAAAAAGGTCATGCAAGCACAGCGTCAAGTATTCGAGCGTGAAGGTATTATTCAAATGCAGCTAAATGGCTCACAAGCAGGGCAAACTGTTTTTCATTATCACGTGCACCTGATTCCATCGAGCATTCATGAACTAGGTCGCCATGCTGTAACGCAAGCAGATCATGGCGAACTTGCTGAAATGGCAAAACAATTAGCAGAGGTTATTAATGCTTAAGCTGTAGAGCTGAGATTTATTGCTTAGACATTGCGTTAGAAATTTTTTTTATAAGTGTTAATAGAAAAGTATGGATAAAAAGGCAGCTAACAAGTTGCCTTTTTTATTTTTAGGTAAGAGTGGTGTAACAAATGTTAAATTGATGTTACATATTTGGCATGGTTCTGGGGTTTGGGCGTTCAATGTGGTAAAAATTGGTTCATATTTTACGTACGTATTTTTATATTTTGAATGCTTTGAAAACTTTTGATATTTTTCTCACCGTTACGAGACTCCCTTTATGAAGCCTAAATCATCCAGTTCCACCATTTTGCTGCCGGTATTTGTGCCAGCGGCCGTCATTATGTTGCTGTTAGTTATAGGCACATCCCTTAATCCTGAAGCCGCTGGCGAGTTGTTTGGTACAGTATTAAATTATATTACCGAAACCTTTGGCTGGTTTTATATGCTGGCGGTGGCGATTTTTTTGATGTTTATCATCGTATTGGCATTTTCGCCTTACGGTAGTATCAAGCTAGGCCCTGATCATGCCGAGGCTGAGTATGGTTTTCTTGAGTGGTTTGCCATGCTATTTTCGGCGGGTTACGGTATTGCCTTACTCTTCTTTGGTGTGGCAGAGCCGGTCTTACATTTCGCCAGTCCGCCATTATCAGAACCGCAAACCATTGCCGCCGCAAAGGAAGCCATGCAGATTGCCTATTTTCACTGGGGTTTTCATATTTGGTCTATTTATGGGGTCGTTGGTTTGTCGCTCGCGTACTTCTCTTTTCGGCATGGTTTACCCTTATCGATGCGCTCAACCTTATATCCATTAATCGGTGACAAGATTTATGGTCCTATCGGGCATACGGTTGATGTGTTTGCCATTTTGGGTACGATGTTTGGTATTGCCACCAGTTTGGGTCTGTCGGTCTCGCAGATTAATGCCGGTTTAAATTATTTATTGCCAGATTTGATTCCTGTCAATATTACCGTTCAAGTGATTACGATTGCACTGGTTACTGCAGCGGCATTGGTTTCGGTGCTGGCGGGTATGGATAAAGGGGTTAAACGCTTATCTATCTTAAATATGGTATTGGCAACGGCGTTAATGCTGTTTGTCTTTGTCGTTGGTCCGACTGTCTTTATTCTTAATGCCTTTATGGAAAATACCGGTAGCTATTTGGGCAATATCGTTGAGCGCACCTTTAGTTTACAAGCGTATCAGCTGAGTGATTGGATTAGTAACTGGACATTGTTTATCTTTGCATGGACGATTGCATGGGCACCCTTTGTAGGCTTATTTATCGCCAAGATTAGCCGTGGTCGTACCATTCGTGAGTTTGTCTTTGGCGTGATGTTAGTACCAACATTTTTCACTTTCTTTTGGTTTGCGGTGTTCGGTGACACGGCACTACATATGATTATGTTCGACGGTTATACCTCATTAATCAGCGAAGTACAAAACGACCAAGCCATTGCCTTGTTTAAATTATTAGAGAATCTACCCTTTACTGAATTTGTCTCTTCATTGACCGTTTTATTGATTATTACCTTTTTTGTGACTTCATCGGATTCTGGGTCGTTGGTGATTGATTCGCTCGCAGCGGGTGGCCGTAGCGATACACCATGGTGGCAGCGCTCCTTTTGGGTGGTCACTGAGGGCGCGGTCGCTGCAGTACTGCTGATTGCAGGGGGCTTAACGGCCTTACAAACCGCCGCTATTGTCAGTGCATTGCCTTTTGCGGTGATTATCTTAATTGCCATATTTGGCATGTGGCGCGCGCTACGTATCGAAGGTCATCGCAATCAAAGCTTGGCCAATGACAATCATTTGCCGCCGCATCTCCTTAAACTAGACGCATGGCGCGACCGTATTGATTATATGACGCAGCAGCCAACGCGTGAAAAAGTACTGAATTATATTAAAGGTACAGTTGTCTCGTCGATGAATGAAGTCTCAGAAAAATTTGCTGAAACAGGCTGGTTGCCTGATGTAAATTATGATGAGATTAATGATCGCGTGGTGCTTGAGTTACGAGGCGGCGATAACGTTGAATTTTGGTACGAAGTGCGCTTATCAGAACATGAAGCGCCTGACTATTATACGGAAGCGATGGCGAATAAATTACCGCAAGAGCATCATTATCGTGCGGAGGTTTACTTGCGCCGTGGTGGTCAAACCTACGATTTGTATGGCTATCAACCAGAGTCAGTGATTAATGACATTATTGATCAGTTCGAGAAATACTTGCACTTTATCAATGAATCGCCAGATATTTTACCGTGGCGTATGCAAGAGCACGATGATGACATTACCTTAGAGCAGGGCAGTGTCTTTGATAAATAGGCATTTTATCCCTTGACGTGCGCTGAGCAAATGATTGTCTGAATGACTTGCAATATGCGTACGAACCCTTAGAATAACGGCTTGTTTTCACCATGAATCAAGCCGTTTTTTATGCCTATAAATAATCCAGTGTCTAGTCACTCACCAGCACAAACTGCTAATGACCATCCTTTATTGCAGCCATTGGTCATTGGCGGCTTGACGATTGAAAATCGCCTGATGGTCGCACCGATGGCTGGCGTGACCGACAATCCCTTTCGACGCTTGTGTAAATCCTTTGGGGCAGGCCATGCGGTCAGTGAGATGATTATCGCTGATACCGCACTTTATGCACGCAAAAAATCACTCTATCGTGCCAATTTTGACAACGAAATAGCGCCTATTTCTGCGCAAATAGCCGGCGCAGAACCGGATAAATTGGCAGAAGCGGCACGTTATCAGATTGATAATGGCGCACAGATTATTGATATCAATATGGGCTGTCCTGCCAAAAAAGTGTGCCGTAGGTTGGCGGGTTCTGCACTTTTGCAAGATGAAGATTTGGTCGCGCGCTTGCTAGATGCGGCGGTAAACAGCGTCAATGCGCCCGTTACTTTAAAAACCCGATTGGGCTATGAGAATGGGCGTGAGAATATTTTGCGTGTGGCGAAGCGCGCAGAGCAAGCAGGTATTGCGGCGATTGCCATTCACGGGCGTACGCGTGAGGACATGTATACCGGTGAGGCGCGTTATGAGCTGATCCGTGAGGTCAAAGAAAGCATCAGTATTCCAGTGATTGCCAATGGCGATATCGATAGCGCGCAAAAAGCGCAGCGTGTCTATGAGCTGACCGGTTGTGATGCGGTGATGATAGGGCGTGCCGCGCAAGGGCAGCCTTGGATATTTCGTGATATCGAGCATTTTTTGCGGACTGGCGAAAGTCTAGCTGCACCTAGTGTGAGCGAGATAAAGGAGATTGTCCTAGCGCATTTGCAAGAACTATATGGGTTTTATGGCGAATATTCAGGTTGCCGAATTGCTCGCAAGCACATTGCTTGGTATACCACCGGCATTCCCAATTCCAATGCTTTTCGCCAAGCGATGTATGGTGAAGAGAGTACCGCTGGGCAGTTTCGCGTGGTCGAAGACTTTTTACACGCGCACGAATAGCAAGAAAAAACGGTCAGTTTAAGCAATACACTTGATAATAAATACTTAACTGCTAATATTCATGATATTAAATGCATTTTACGGCTTATTTATTAACTTCAATCCAATTATATTTGTTATGCTTTAGGCGAACATTAACGGAAGTATCATTTACGAAAAGGATCTTTTATGGCCAATCCCTCAAAAAAAGCAATCAGCAAAGCAGTCAAAGATAAGCATGTTATTATCACAGGGGCATCAAGTGGTATTGGTGAGCGTACGGCCTATTTGCTCAGTGAATGCGGTGCTCATGTGATTTTGTTGGCACGTACTGAAGACAAATTAAAAGCCGTGAAAGACAGTATCGAGGAGCTTGGTGGTAGAGCTACTTATTACCCTTGTGATCTGACCAATATGGATGATATAGAAAAAGTCAGCGCGCAAATTTTGGCAGATTTCGGTCATGTAGATGTCTTGGTTAATAACGCTGGTCGCTCAATTCGCCGCTCGGTACACGAGTCTATAGATCGCTTCCATGATTTTGAGCGTACCATGGATATCAATTACTTTGGCGCGGTTAAAATAGTGCTTGGATTTTTGCCGACGATGATTGAACGTCAGACTGGTCAAATTGTTAATATATCATCGATTGGTGTGCTGGCGAATAGCCCGCGCTTTGCCGCTTATGTCGCTTCAAAATCGGCATTGGATGCCTTTAGTCGCTGCTTGGCTGCTGAAGTAAAAGGCGATAATGTCACGATTACCAATATCTTTATGCCGTTGGTGCGTACGCCGATGATTGAGCCAACTAAGTTATACCGCTACATGCCTGCGCTTATGCCGGATGAGGCGGCGATGATGGTTGCCAAAGCGATTGTCCATAAACCAAACAGTATTGCCAGTAACATGGGCAAATTTGCCTCAGCGACTTATTCATTAGCACCAGCTATTAACGTTGGTATTCAATCGATGGGTTATCGTATTTTCCCAAGTACTCGTGCTGGATTGACGAGTGATAAAAAACCAAATATTGCTCAGCGTGCCTTTGCTAGAATTTTACCGGGTGAGCATCACTAAGATAATATGTCTGATGAATTTAAAAAAAGAGATGCCACGGTATCTCTTTTTTAATGCCTTGAAGTTATTCGTAATTTATATGAATGGGTAGTCAGTGGATTTCTATTTAACATAATCACCGTTATGGGAATAGTCGCAATTTTTGGGATTCTTTAGCGCCCATTTCAGATAATAAAACACATAAAAATTATCTCAGATAGGTGATTCTCCAACTGAGCACACGTATAGTGCTAATTAGTTTTAGAGCTATGAAAAACAGGAGTCAGTATGTATATAGACTTATCGAGTTATCCAATTGAGTTAGAGCTAGTCTATGAGTTTTCTAAGGACATGACGAACGATCCACATCTGATACGAGACACACATCAACTCACTTTAGATAAAAGTCGACCTTTTATGGGTCTAAGAGGGGATAAAGGATTGTTTGGCACTCAAGAATGGTGGGAAAATATTCATGCTAAAGTAATTCCTAGTGAAATCAAATCTGGTGTAATTACGAGAACATATGTAGCTGGGATGGAAAACTTAGCGCAAGATAATTCTTTTGAATATGTAGATGACACTGGTAAGTTGCATGATGAAGGTATTTACACGCTTAATAAGAATAAGAGGAGTCTATTCAGACTCAATCATTTAGTTGTCATTTACTATGCCTATGATGAAATGAAAGCCTCAACAATAGAAGACCCTGACTACTTATGTAACGTTATTGAAATGGCGATCTCAAAGATGCCAGTAAGATAATAATAGTTTTTTACAGGTATACCTCTGGCTAACCAATCAGGTGCTTTCACTGGTTCGGTTCCCTAGTGAGGACTTGAATCTTTGGCTGTGGGCTAATGGTATCAAGGTTTTAACCTGCTGAGATAACCCCAGTGTACTTCATGGTGTACTTATCATTTATATTCTGTTCGTGATCGGTGCGCTATACAGGCACTGCTTAAACGCTGGGTAACATAGGTAACCAAATCACTAAGGCTAAAAGCGTTACGAGTAGTACAGGTGGCGTGATTAATAAGCCAATCTTCATATACTGACCCCAGCTTATTTTATAATCCTTTTCCGCCAGTACATGTAACCATAACAAGGTTGCTAAGCTACCAATTGGGGTGAATTTTGGCCCTAAATCATTACCAATAACATTGGCATAAATCATCAACTCACGCGTTGCAGCGGGAACTTGGGCGCTATCAATTGCCAGCGCTCCTATGAGCGTTGACGGCATATTATTCATGACTGAGGCGACGATAGCTGATAGAAAACCTGTGCCAACCGTCGCAATGACGTTACCTTGCTGTCCTAACCAGTTTAGTATTTGCGCGCCATATGCCGTGAGTCCTGCGTTACCCAAGCCATAAACCACTAAATACATGCCGATTGAAAACAAGACGATTTGCCAGGGAGCTTTGCGTAGAACATGGGTCACAGAAAATTTTGTATCACGACCACCTTGCCACCAGCGACCTGCGATTGCCATAAGCACTAGCGCCGCGATACTAGTCACCAATGAAATCACAAGACCTAATGACTCGGTGGCAAAATAAGCGATAAGTAGTAAGGCCAATAATGGAAAGGCCGCTCGAAAAACTAAAGGGTCTTTGATAGCAGATTGTGGTGAGCTTAGACTATCCATTGAATAATGCTTCGGAATATGTCGCGCATAGACAAGCCATAATACCAATAGCGTTGCGATAACAGATACGATATTCACTGGCACCATGACTGCCGCATAGCGACCAAAACCAATATCAAAATAATTAGCGCTAACGATGTTAACTAGATTAGACGTTACTAATGGCAGACTTGCGGTATCGGCAATAAAGCCAGTAGCGATGATAAAGGCTAAAGCTGATTTGGGTGCAAAATCAAGGCGCAGCAAAATGGCAATGACAATAGGAGTGAGCAATAACGCCGCCCCATCATTAGCAAAAAAGGCAGCAATGAATGCGCCTAAAATAACAATCATGGGGAACAGTCGCCGACCTTGACCATTACCTAATCTTGCCACATGCAACGCCGCCCAGCCAAAAAATCCAGCCTCGTCTAATATCAATGAGATGATGATAAGCGCAACAAAGGTAAAGGTGGCATCCCAGACGATATTCCAGACGATAGCCACGTCTGATAATTGCACTACCCCCAAAAGTAGGGCAACTAATGCGCCGCCCATTGCACTCCAACCGATACCCAGTCCTTTTGGCTGCCATATGACTAAGGTCAAGGTGACAATAAAAATCGCTAATGCGAGCATAAAGGTGCCTTAATAAAACAATGGTATTAGAGAAGGTTAACGTTAGATACGCTTGAGTTTAGAGTGATTTTTGATTTACACGCTGTGATACTTCCTCACGACTCTCTACGCGCTCAGAATAACGATCGGTTAGATAAGGGGAGCGACCACGTGTGAGCCACGTAAACTTCACTAATTCCTCACACACATCAACAATACGCTGATATAAAGGCGAGTTCAGCATACGATTATTGTCATCAAACTCTAAGAAAGCTTTCGGAACAGACGACTGATTGGGTATGGTAATCATACGCATCCAGCGGCCCAAGATACGCAGCTGATTGACGGTGTTAAAGCTCTGACTGCCACCACTGACTTGCATTACTGCCAGCGTCTTGCCTTGAGTCGGTCGAACGCCACCTAATGACAGTGGAATCCAATCAATCTGCGCTTTCATGATGCTAGTGATACTGCCATGACGCTCGGGACTTACCCATAGCATGCCCTCAGACCACGCTGCTAGCTCACGTAACTCTTGTACTTTAGGATGATTAGCATCGGTACTATCAGGTAACGGTAAACCTGTGGGATCAAAGGTACGCACCTCGCAACCATACCAGCGCAATATCCGACTTGCTTCCTCACTTGCTAATTTAGAGAACGAGCGCGCGCGTAAAGATCCATATAGCACCAATATTCTTGGTGGATGACGGGGATCATTTGCACCAATCAGAGCCTCAATGTCAATCGGTTGCAGCTCTACTGCATCTATATTTGATAACTCCGTTAAATCGACAGAGGCGTCTAAACTATTATCTTTAGTAGATTGGACTATTTCGCCATCTTCTTTGGTAAAACGACTCACTGGATTATCTAATAACTCAAAAACCTTCTCTGAAGGGCGACACAACGCGGCGCCGCTAGAGGTCACCACAATAGGACGATTCATCAAAATAGGATGTGCCATCATGGCATCAATCAGTTCATCATCAGATAACTCAGGATTATCCAAACCAAGCTCATCATAAGGCGTACCTTTCTGACGTAGAAGCTCACGCGGTGAAAGTTTCATCAAGCCTAACAGCTCAATCAAATATTCACGAGTAGGCGGTGTTTTGAGGTATTCAATGACGTTCGGTTGCTCGCCTGAAGCCTTCATGATGGCCAAGGTATTGCGAGATGTACCACAATTAGGGTTGTGAAAAATGATAGGTGTCATAACGACCTTTTTATAGTGTTAGAAGGGTTTGTATTCTTAAAAGAATAGTAGCTTAGCTGTTGGGTTTGTCGGATGGGTTGATATCACAGGCACTCAAGCTGTCCAAAAGAGAGCCACATAACTCTGGGTGACCTGCACAGCAGTCTTTTAACAAGAATTGAATGACATCTTCGACATGCGTAAGAGACGCACGATAAATAATCTGGCGGCTTTGTCGTTGTGAGCTTACCCATCCTGCCCGGGCAAGCACGGCTAAATGAGCCGACATCGTATTATGTGGCACACCAAGATTGCGAGCGATTTCACCAGCAGGCAGACCATCAGGCTCATGACTAACCAAAAGTCTAAAAGCTTTTAATCGAGTTTCTTGAGAGAGCGCAGCAAAGCTGGCAGTAGCATTTATTATTTCCATAAGTCCAATAATATAGACATATAAAAATAAATCAAGATATTTTATGAGGTCTTCATAAACTGGCTTTCTCAAGCTATAACTGTCTAAATCGAGTTGAGTATTAAGAAACCCCTTGCACAAAATCAATCAAAGCGGGAGTATTTTCTCTAGCACTACGTCCAGCACCAATTAAAGTAGCTGAACCTGGACTTGCCCAATCGCCATAGCCAAATAGCCATAAACGAGGCTCTTTTATAGATTGGCCTTGTTTTACTTCTACCTTACCGTCATCCTCTAGCACACCCAAATTGGCTATATGGTCAAGCTCTGGTTTGAACCCAGTGCACCAGATCACCGCATCGATTTGTTCCTCACGTCCATCGCTCCACACGACACCTTGCTCAGTAAATCGCCTAAACATAGACACCGCTTTTAAAATACCTTTATCACGAACCGCTTTCACTGGAGGCACCATAACAATGTCACCAATTCCGCCCACAGGTGCATCTCCATTATTACCCGTAATCCGAGCCGTAGCTCTCTCAAATAATACGCGACCATCGACATCATCTGCTAAAAATAATGGTGGCTCACGCGTGACCCAGCTTACATCGGCAACCTCAGCTAGCTCAGCATAAATTTGCGCGCCAGAATTGCCACCACCGACTACTAGTATCCGCTTGCCTTTATACGCTTCAATACCAGTATAGTGTGCAGAATGGCACTGCTCACCGCGGTACATTTCTTGGCCGACCAGCGTTGGTATAACGCTATGACTCCATGTACCTGTCGTATTAACCACTGCTTTAGCCAACCAAGTAATTTTTCCATCCGTCACCCGCAAACAGTTGTGTTCACTATCGCGTTGTACATTGATCACCTGATATGGTCGATACACAGGCAGTTGGTAGTGCTGCTCATAATCAGCAAGATAACTGAGCACCTCATCTCGATGCGGGTATTCATTATCTTTGGCCTTTGGCATGAGCCTACCAGGTAATGAACTCATTATTGCCGGAGAAAATAACCGTAGTGATGGCCAAGTATGTTGCCACGCTCCACCACTTTGGCTTTGATTATCAAGGATAATAAAGTCAAGCTTAGCGCGTCTAAGATAATATCCTACCGCTAAACCTGCTTGACCGCCGCCAATCACGACCGCATCGAATATCTTAGTTGACATAATTACACTCAGTTCCTGCTACTAAAAAAGTTGGCTGCTCATTTTGGGGTTTTGTTAAAAACTCTGTCTCTGTTAAACGTGCATAGATTTCGATTAAATTACCATCAGGGTCTTTTAGCCATAACTCATGTAAAGGTGTGCCTTTCCAAGTGGTTCTCGGTGGTTTAAAAATAGTTAAGCCAGCATCTTTTGCGCTAAAAAAGGCATCAATGACTTCTTGCCTGTTATTAACATTTATACCTAAATGATAAAGAGTGTCATGATTAAGCTGCTTACCGTCAGATACCACCAACACCATATTTAACTTGAGGTCTTGGCGGATAAAGGTAGCATAACGATGTGTCCACTCTTTTGGCCAAGTGTTCAACAACCAACTATAAAACGCGGTACTCTTGGCTAAGTCATTTACCCGAATACTACCGTGGAACTCTATAGAGTCGATACCAACTGGCATTTTTATTAGCTCTGCTAATATCAATATTCGTTGTCGCAATTGATCTCGCACCATTCTAAAACGCTCAAGTGCTTCGTCTGACGAACTTGAACCAGTTGCAGGATCAATTAGCGGCCAGTGCAGCCGTTGAACATCTCTTGAAAAAATAGGACAGACCTCTTCAGCACACAGAGTTATAACAGCATCTACAAGGTCGGTGTCTAGCTCCTCAACTGCTTTGGCATGTTGTTGACTGATATCAATACCTAACTCTGCCATCACCTTAATGGCATAAGGATTAAGGTTAGATGGTATAGATCCAGCGCTCGTAACCTGGATGCTTTCTGGCAGATAATATCTTGCCAATCCTTCAGCGATTTGGCTTCGGGCCGAATTAGCGACACAAAGAAATAGGATGTTTTTCATAGTAAGTCCTGTAAATACACACGATTGAGTTGCTTGCTTTGATAAAAATGCGACATATGCTTGATAATATAAATTATCTATACCAATCAGATGGTTCATCAGGATTCTAATGCACAAATCACATAAACATTTTCATCGAACATTTTTAAAAGTATAGTATTAATTGTTTCCATATGTCCAATAATATAGACATAATAAGATAAATCAAGACTATCCTGACATTAGCTTTAAGTTGTCCGTCAATTCTAGCTCGATATATTTAGGATTTACTATGATATAGCCTGTAAGCTTTTAATTGAAATAGCTAGCTCATGTATAACTGTTTACGATGTACTTTAGGGTATACCCCAGCGGAACTAGCTATTTCACCCTTTAAACCTATTAATAGACCACTTAAAACAGACTGCCATAATGGAACCACTTATAATAGACTAGCCAAAAATTCGCCACATTATCCAAAATAACCCTGCCATCACCGCAGCAATGACCAATAGCCGCTTTGCCCAATAAGGAATAAGCGGTTTTTTATAGCCCAAGTCATTAAGCTGACTGTCAACACCGTCTTGTAGACTTTGGAAGCCTTGCTCCGTTGGCGTAGTTTTAACGCGAGTCTTCGTCAGACGCTCCGACTCTTCTTGCACTTGTTCTCTATCAAAGCTAAAGGCTTGGCTTGGGATACCTTGTTTATTGGCGATAGTATTGAGGGTTTGTTGCTGCTTGTTCTTTAACGCAAGCTCGTAAGCATCTATGCGAGATTTGGCGGCATCCATACTGATATTTTCATCAGCGGCCAAGGTTTTAATTGCCTGCACCAAATTGCCTTTTTCGACCATCATCATCACGGCTTTTGGCAGTTTTTTATTGGCGGGCGTTGAGCCTGAATCAGAGTCAAACATGACAGTCCTTATTTGGGTGTGATAATAGGTAAGTGAGGGTATTATAACCATTTTATCGGCGCAAAATTCAAGCAAAAAAATACCGCAACCATTATCATGTCTGCGGTATTTTCATGGCGCTTATCCTATTTTAATAAAAAAATGGCAATAAACGCTTCTTATAAATTATCTAGGACAATTTATAGGTCTTTCCAGCGTTGGATAGACTCTTTGATGACTTCTTTAGCTTCTGCGACGTCACCCCAAGATTCGACCACCGTTGTACCGGCTTTTTTAAGGTCTTTATAGTGGCTAAAATGGAATTGCAATTGGTTGATAAGCTGCTTTGGTAAATCTTCTAGGCTGTTATAAGCATTGCCTGTATCACGGTCGTCAGCCGGTACGACGACGATTTTGTCATCAACTTCGCCATCATCAACGAATTTCATCACGCCGATTACTTTCGCTTTTAAGAAAATACCAGTAGGCAAAGGCTGTTCTGTGATGATAAGCGCATCTAACTCGTCGCCATCTTCATCAAGGGTTTGCGGAATAAAACCATAGTTACAAGGTTTAGCAAAAATCTGTGGATCAACACGGTCAAGCTCAAAAACTGCCAATTCGCGATTCCACTCAATTTTATGGCTGCTACCAGTTGGGATTTCTACGACCACATTAATGATGCCGCCATCGACGTCGCCTGCGTCCAAAATTTTATTAAAATCTGCCATAAATTGCTCCAAGGTGCTTTTGTTATGAATACTTCAATGATAAATGGTTAAGGGTTGGCGCGCTAAGGTTATTGCTGCGCCCAATTTGTGCGCCTGCGATTATAACAAGTTTGACTCAAATTTTCTCACAATGCTTAAGTCTAAGCGTGCACGATATTATGCAAAAAAGGATTATGCAAAGAACAGTATTTAATTTAAAAAACTGTGTAAGCAAGACTGTATAAAAAAACTTGGAAAATTACTTTGGGGCGAGGGCACGTAATTGGATATGTCCAGCATGACGCTTGGCAATATTATCGATAAGTTTTTGGGTCACTTGCTCATAGCTTAAACAGTTGGTCATTGCTGTCATAGATTTTTCCGCTACCTGCGCTGCCAGTTGTTCATCCGCCGTTTGCTCATCCTGCGTTTGCTCATCCATCGCAACGAAGTCAGCCAGTCGTAACATTTGCATGCCCGCATAGCCGCACGGATTAATCGCATTAAAGGCCGATAAGTCACAATCTAAATTAATCGCAACGCCATGATAGCTAAAACCATGCTTGATTTTAAAGCCAAGTGAGGCGATTTTACCCAGCATAATGGCGTCATCGATCGGAAGCTCAGTGAGTGGTTGAGCCTTGTCATTGCTGGCAGTATTTAGATGGCTATATAAATAAACACCTGGCGCATCACGGCGGGCATGGGCGCTGATATCGGCACTGGTATTGACACTATTAGACGCGTGGCTTTTTAGGCAGTCATTGACCACATCTTCAATCGCTTGTTCGGCGTGCGATACCATATTGCGTACACTCCAGCCTAAACTTTCTAAATCAAACAACCAATAGATAACCAGCTGCCCATGCCCGTGCCATGTCACCTGACCACCGCGGTCGGTCTTGATAATCGGGGTATTGGTACGTTGCAGGATATGCTCTTCTTTACCGGCTTGTCCAAGCGTATAGACATCATTGTGATCGACAATCCATAGCTCATCAGGGGTGCGTAAACCCTGCTCTTTTTTGAGGGCGATACGCGCTAATGTACGTGATAGCATGGCATCAAGGGTGGGAACGTAGTCAGCAGCTGAGAGCGATTTGCTGACCAGCATTTCATTGAGGGGTTGCGCGGTATTTTGCATGGGAGTGACTGTCTTATGGTTTTGTTATTAAGAAACGTGCTTATTATTGATATTTAGTGTAGCAGTTTTAGCATTTGTACCCAAATCTAAATTTTAATAGTTGTGCTATGAATTAATAGACCGAGCTTTGATAAAAATACTGATAAACTCCAGCAATACAAGCCTTACCGGACACGTATTTCATACAAACCCAGTAGTCAATCAAAGGTGCTGTTCATTGATTGGACAATGCGCTACATTAAACGGCATTGAATAGAATAGTGTTTAGCAGCATTGAATGGAATCTCATCCGCTTTTTTAGCGACTGCTTATTTTAACGACCCTACATTCAGAGTCTTAAATCTATGATAGCGTACCGACTCTAACGCTTATAACAAGGAAGGTAAATGACTGATAACAATCAAACGACTGCGTTTCAAAACGAGCAGTTTTCAAATAACCAAGATGTAAGCAATCAAGATTCAAATAGCCAAACTCAAGCCTCAAATTATACCAATGATGCCAACGAATCCCTTAACATTATTAAGAGCGTCGCTGATATGCAGGCGCAATTTTCGCGCTTGCAAAAACTAAGCCGCACGCAGCCTATCAATGATTGGGCCACGCGTGAAAATCAACTCGACAATTTAGAGGTGATGCTGAGCGACAATCAAGAATTACTTGCCAAAGCGATTAGCGCTGATTTTGGTTATCGCAGTGAGTCCGAAACCCAGTTCGCTGAGCTGTTTCCAAGCTTTACTGGTATCAGTCATGCCAAAAAGAATGGTAAAAAATGGATGAAGCCGCAGCGGGTATCAATTTCAGCGCTGTACATGCCGGCTCATAATGAGATTCAACCGCAGCCGCTTGGCGTGGTCGGTATTATGGTGCCTTGGAATTACCCGCTGTTTTTGGCAGTCGGACCGATGATTGATGCGCTGGTAGCGGGCAATCGTATTATGATTAAGATGAGCGAGGCGGCACCGCAATTTGCTCAAACCTTTGCTGAGACTATTTCGCGTTATTTTTCACCGGATATGGTTTCTGTGGTCATTGGCGAAGTTGAGATTGCCGAAGCCTTTAGTAAACTACCTTTTGACCATTTATTGTATACGGGCTCGACCGCAGTCGGCAAAAAAGTTATGGCGGCGGCAGCACCGAACTTAACGCCAGTTACCCTTGAGCTAGGTGGTAAGTCGCCTGTCGTCATTTTAGAGGGTGCCAACTTAGAAAACGCTGTTAATCGCGTCATGATGGGCAAAACCCTTAACGCAGGTCAGACCTGTATTGCGCCCGATTATGTACTGCTGCAGCGCCAATATCATGCAGAATTTATTGGTCTGGCAAAAGAGTGGATGGAAAAACATTATCCCAATATTGCAGACAATCCTGATTACTCGCATATCATCAATGGCGAGCAATTTAAACGCGTCAAAGGCTATCTAGATGGCTTAGCAGGCGATGAGATCCATCCGCTGACTGATGTTGGCTCTGATATTGACAGCCGCCTGATGCCGCCAGTGATTGTCAGTGAGCCTGCGCCTGATAGTGAGGTGATGCAAAACGAGATTTTTGCGCCGATTTTACCCTTGATGCATTATGACACCCTTGATGATGCCATTAATTTTATCAATGAGCGTCCACGCCCGTTGGCACTTTATGTCTTTGGTGACAACAGTAGCGAGATAGATCAGGTGCGTAACAATACAGTATCAGGCGGTCTTTGTATCAATGAAGTCATTATGCATGTGGCGCAGCACGACTTGCCGTTTGGCGGGGTTGGTCACTCAGGTACGGGTGCTTATCACGGTAAAGCAGGCTTTGAGCGCCTCAGTCATATGAAGCCGGTGTTTGTACAGTCGAAGCTAAATGGGCTTAATATTTTACTACCGCCATACGGTGGCTTGTTTAAAAAAGCCATGGCGCTGTTTTTGAAATAGCCAATGATAAAACAGTTTTTGGTTAAATAAGCAACACGATAAAAAATAGCATCTATTCAGGTAGGTGCTATTTTTTTGCCTAAAATTTAGTCATTAATAACCAATAGTTAAAAACCAACAATTAAAATTAATGAGCATTTGTCATCCTATCTATAAATCGCTACACTTTGTAGTAAGCCTAAACGATTATAGTGTCAATTTTAGATTGACTAGCGATAGCTAATTTAGGCATTAATAAATAAGCTAGACATAGGCAATACACTTTTGGTTTAAGGTATCAGCGCTACTAACTTTAGCGTTAATACTGATAATAAAAACAATAAATAGGATATCCCATGCGCCAATGGATTGCGTTAAGTTTACTGTGTATGAGTGCCTTGTTGCTGCCGGTATCGGCGTCAGCAGCTTGTGATGCACCTATCAAATTTGGCGCACTGACATGGGAGAGCGGTCAGTTTATCTCTGGGGTGCTTAAGTACATCGCTGAAGATGGCTATGATTGTACAATTGAAGAAGTGCCGGGCGCCGGTCCTGCGCTTGAAACGGCATTATCACAAAATGACATCCAAGTGATTGGCGAGCAGTGGGTTGGGCGCTCGCCAATCATGGAGCAAGCCATCGCCCAAAATAAAGTCGCGGTCATTGGCGATACGCTGAAGGGCGGTGCTACTCAAGGTTGGTATGTACCCAAATACGTCCTAGACGAAAACCCAGGTCTACGCAGTTATCAAGATTTGCCGAAGTACGCTGAGCTGTTTAAAGACCCTGAAGACCCAAGAAAATCGCGTTTTATGAATTGTCCGTCTGGTTGGACGTGTGAGATATTTAATAGCCGTTTGCTTAAAAATACCGGTTTAGACAGTATTTTTAACAATGCCCATCCCGGAACCGGTGCTGCGCTCGATGCCGAGATTGCCTCCGCTTTTGAACAGCATAAACCGCTATTATTCTATTACTGGCAGCCTACAGGCTTGATGGCAAAGTATGACTTTGCGCCATTAGCATTTCCTGCCCATGACGACGCTTGCTGGCAAGACTTGCTACTTGCTGATGGTACAGCCAATTGTGTTTCTGGATTTCCAGTATCGCCTTTAGGGATCGCGGTATCGACACCGTTTATTGAATCTAATCCTGAGCTGGCTGCTGTCTTCGAAAAGGTTCAATTCACCTCCGATGAGCTCAACGGTGCTATCTTAGAGATGAGTGAAAGTAAACGGAGCGGCGATGAGCAAGCCTTAACGTTTTTGCGTGAGAATCCAAACGTTTGGCAACATTGGCTATCTGAGGAAGCGGCCACGAGTCTTGCTGCTAAGTTAGATATTAGCCTAACAGGCGCGGCTGTTGCGAATACTGGTGACCGTAATAATAATGCATCCAGTGCTAACAAATTTGGCCTATCATCAAGCTTTCCTTCGTGGTCACTTGAGACCCCGCTTAATAATACCTTAGCAAACGTTGTCCAAAACTACGGTGACGTCTTTCGTACTATCAGTACGGTGGCGTTAACCTATCTCTTGCTACCCATTGAGCGGCTATTAACGGTTATTCCGCCTTGGCTAATTATCGCACTTGTGACGGTATTGGCGTGGTTTGGCGTGCGTAAAATTTGGTTTGCGCTGGCGTGCGGGGCAGGATTGTTTCTTATCGGCGCCTTTGGACTATGGGGCGCCTTGATTGATACCTTTGCGCTGCTTATCGTATCGGTGTTGGTCACGGTGGTGATTGGTATTCCTATTGGCATTGCCATGTCAGGCAGTAAAATCCTGCGTAAGATTGTGACCCCGACACTAGATGTCATGCAGACCATGCCAAGCTTTGTTTATCTTATTCCAGTGCTCATGCTGTTTGGTATTGGTAAAGTACCAGCGCTATTTGCCACCATTATTTATGCCTTGCCGCCACTGATTCGTTTGACGACTTTGGGTATTACCCAAGTCAATCATGAGATGGTCGAAGCAGGGCGCTCGTTCGGTAGTACGCATCTGCAGCTACTTATTTGGATTAAATTACCCCAAGCGCTCCCCAGTATCATGGCGGGTATTAATCAGGCGGTAATGATGTCACTTTCTATGGTGGTATTGGCTTCTATGATTGGTGCCCCCGGTCTTGGCGAAGATGTCTTGCAATCTATCCAAACGCTCAATATCGGTCAGGGCTTGCAAGCTGGTACAGCGATTGTCATCGTTGCGATTATCATTGACCGTATTACGCAAGCATTCGGTCAAGGTAAGCGCGCACGGCAAAAAACCATCGACGCTGGCAGACGTCCGATTGGTTAGCACTGTGCTCCATATTAGAAGTGAATATCACAAGCAGTAAAAGTGACCATCACGAAACAATGCAAATAAAAAATACAAATAGTGAGAGCAACGATGAACCATATCCAGCTAGAGAACATCAGTAAGATTTATAATGCCAATAGCTCGCAAGCACAGTCTGCATTGGCATTATTGGCTGAAGGTATGGATAGCATTGCGGTCAAGGAGCAAACGGGCTACTCGGTCGGGCTATATGATATCAATTTGAACATTAAGGCGGGCGAGCTGCATTGTATTATGGGGCTATCAGGTTCAGGAAAATCAACACTGATACGCCATATCAATCGCTTGATTGACCCAACCAATGGCAAAATTTGGGTTGATACCAGCATTAATGCAAAAAATAAGGGCAACGCGCAAAGCCCGATAGCAGAGGAAGGTTCGTCCCAAACCGCTGCCAATACCAACTCGGCTATTAATATTTTAGAGCTTAATGATAAGGAGCTACAACATTATCGGCAGCAAACGGTCAGCATGGTATTTCAGCACTTTGGCTTAGTGCCACATATGACGGTGATGCAAAACGTCGCTTACGGTCTGCGTGTACGTAAAATGAGTGTAAGCGAGCGTCATGAAGTTGCTCGGCATTGGCTTAATGAAGTCGGGCTGCCAAACTTGGAGCACAGCTATCCTGATGAGCTTTCGGGTGGTATGCAGCAGCGTGTCGGGCTGGCTCGCGCTTTGGCGACGGATAATCCAATTTTGCTGATGGACGAAGCATTTTCGGCGCTTGACCCACTCATTCGTGCGCAATTGCAAGACCAATTACTTGAGCTACAAGCACGGCTCAATAAGACCATTGTCTTCATCACCCATGATATCGATGAAGCTGTCAAAGTCGGTCAGCGTATTAGTATTTTAAATGGTGGGCGCTTAGTGCAAACCGGTACGCCAAATGAATTACGCCAGAATCCAGCCGATGATTATATTGCACAGTTTATGAGGGCTAAAAATTAATTCAGTCAAGCGCTATATTTGTTTAATAATTAATTTTTTAAATTAACTGCTGCAAAAAGATGACTTTAATAGCAGGTTTTTAAGTGTTGAATAATCAGATAAGAGATTGATTTATTTGTAGATATTGATTTTCCTCTCATTTAGCCTCATATAAAAGTCACTAAGCAAAAAGTCACTAAACAAAAAGTCACTAAGCAAAAAGTGACTAGGCATCATTATTGCTGCCACTACTCCCATATCTCTAATTTCTATATCAACAACCTTACTGCGTTGTTAAAAAAGTGTAGTGAGCTGTCATTAACTCTTAAATTAAACTCTATTGTGGGGTTATACTATTAAGATAATCTAATGTAGATAAGTGTCTTATTATTATCTTAAATTCTAGCTATCTTTAATTAACCTAACCGCTTTTATCTCATTACCTTTATATTTATTCTGTCTTGCTTTTATAACGCTATTAACGCATTTAGTCTAAGCATAATTACCCTAATAAACAGCATAACAAGCCTATAAAAAACCATAAAAGACCATAAAAGACCATTCAATCTAAGTATTTGCTCGCAAGACTTTGTAAAAAGGATCCATCATGCTACCTGATAAACAAGATAATAAGTCGCAGAAAAAAATCCGTTATCATGAGCGCACTAACGCTAGTGATTTAGCGATCTCTTCACCGCGTGCAGCAGCGCGTTGGCTAAAAAATGTCAGCGCTTTTGGGGTGACGACCGTATTAAGTGCAGGGATATTGGTTGCTTGTGGGCAAATGAGTAGCGCAGAAAACAATGCTAAGAGCAATGCCAGTAGTAGCGCCAATACAGGTAGCCAAAACAGTGGCGTGAAAAGCTCACGTAATATGTTACCGTCTGACATGCTTGGGCAAATGCAGGCGTTGCCGCAATTGACAAAGGGTTTGGGCAAAACAGGCGCAGCCGTTATTGATCCTAATAAACCTACCTTGATTAAATTTTGGGCAAGTTGGTGCCCGTTATGTTTAGGGACGCTTGCAGAAACCGAGGAATGGCGTACCGATCCTAAATTTGCTGATTTAAATGTCGTCACTGTGGCCAGCCCCGGTCATCTCAATGAAAAAGCTGATGGTGAGTTCAGTACTTGGTATGGGGGCGTGCAAGCTGATTATCCGAAGCTGCCAGTATTGTCTGACGCTTCAGGCGAGCTGATTAATAGGCTTGGCGTACAAGTGTATCCTAGCTGGGCGATACTCGGTAAAAATGGCAATTTAGTGCATTTAGTTAAAGGAAATATATCAGCAGAGCAAGCCTATGCCCTCGCTGAAAACGCTGATAATGACTTTGCCGAGCTAAAAGCAGGCAATGCCAAACCGGCAAACGCCCAAGCATTAGATAACAATAGTAAGATTGAAACCATTAAGCAAAAAGATGGCGTTTATTATAACGATAAAGGTAAGGCGATTAATACGCGCTCAATCTATCTGGCAGGTGGCTGTTTCTGGGGCGTCGAGGCTTATATGGAGCGCGTCGAAGGTGTCGTTGATGCGGTATCAGGCTATGCCAATGGCGAGACGGCTAATCCAAGCTATGAGCAAGTCATTCGTGGCTCAGGTCATGCCGAAGCTGTAAAAGTAACCTATGATGCGGATAAAACCGATCTTGATACTATCTTAAAATACTACTTACGCGTGATAGATCCAACCAGTCTTAATAAGCAAGGTAATGATCGCGGCGTTCAGTACCGTACTGGCGTTTATTACACCGATAAAGCAGATAAAGCAGATAAAGCGGTGATTGATGCTGCTCTCAAACGTGTGCAAAGCCAGTATAAACAAAAAGTTGTGGTAGAAAACGCACCGCTGGATAATTTTTACTTGGCTGAGATGTATCATCAAGATTATTTGGCAAAAAATCCAAATGGCTACTGTCATGTCGATTTAAGTTTGGCTGATGATAAGCCGGAAGGAACTGCGCGTACCAAGCTTGCGCCTGTAAGCACGGTTGCTGAAACCTTAGACCCTAAACGCTATGCGGGCTTTGATAAAGGCGCGCTGAAGAATACTTTGACCAAAGCACAATACAATATCACGCAAGATGCGGGTACTGAGCGCGCCTTTAGTCATGAATACGATAATTTATTTGCGCCGGGTATTTATGTCGATGTGGTAAGCGGTGAGCCATTATTTTTATCAACCGACAAATATCAATCTGGCTGCGGTTGGCCAAGCTTCACCAAACCAATTGATAAGCAAGTCATTACCCAACACGACGATACCGCCTTTAACATGGTGCGTACCGAGATTCGCTCACGGGTAGCAGACTCGCATTTGGGTCATGTATTCCTTGATGGACCAAAAGACCGTGGCGGGCTGCGTTACTGTATCAACGGCGGGGCGCTACAGTTTATCCCAGTCGATGTGATGCCGCAGTCAGGCTATGCGCCCTTGGTTAAATTGGTAAAGCCTGCAAAACCTTAATGATTAACCTTGATAATTAAACTCATGAAGAGACGTTAAGTATAGGCTTAACGTCTTTTTTATGGCTGATGTTTCAAATTTATAGGCTATAGCCACATGATGAATACGTTTATTATCGTTGTATTTTTGCTGTTATAACCGTTGAATTATGAAAAATGAGGCAAACTTCGTTATACTCAAAATCTTAACGTTTTCTATCACCCCACGAAAGAGGACTCCACCCGACGCTAGGGTGGAGGTGAATTTCGTATAGCCTAGCTCTGCTGATTTTGAATGTATTGTTTGATAATCTCCAACGGTGCGCCGCTACAAGAGCCTGCAAAGTAAGAACGCGACCACAACACAGGCTTATTATAAGCCGCCCTTAAGTCAATGAAGTTGGCTCTCATTCGCCGGCTTGTGACCGACTTTAGATTATTAACCATCTTACTTAGTTGTACCGTTGGTGGGTATTGAATTAGCATGTGAACATGATCGCCTTCACCGTTACATTCCTTGAGTTCCGCACCAAAATCCTTGCATATCTCAGCAACAACTTCTTTAAAGTATTGACGATGATTATCAGCTAAAACCTTTTTGCGATACTTAGTGATGAATACTAAATGCACATGCAGATTATAAGCAGAATGACGGTTTTTATATATCTCACTCATTATAATAAATATCCTTTAATGTTGTTGTTATATAGTATAACATGGTATAAATAACGAACACACTGACCAACAAAGCATCCATTATGAAAATTAATAAAGCGTATAAATTTAGGCTTGAGCCTAACGCAGAACAAGAGGTTATCCTAAATAACCTTGTTGGTTCTGC
The DNA here is from genome assembly GCF_058197955.1 of Janibacter sp. CoH_79_TC_3. Taxonomy (NCBI): domain Bacteria; kingdom Bacillati; phylum Actinomycetota; class Actinomycetes; order Micrococcales; family Intrasporangiaceae; genus Janibacter; species Janibacter sp. CoH_79_TC_3. The sequence goes on along the minus strand of NZ_JBXWIV010000007.1, from coordinate 83,757 downwards.
ACGTTTTGTTTGGAATCAAATGCTTGCGGTATCGTTTGAGATGTTTGCTAAAAATGAGTTTATTAATGCAACCAATTTGGTTAATAAAATCATGGATATTAAAGCAAATCCTGAGTTTGCGTTCTTAAAAACAAGCTCTAACGCGGTGTCTTTACAACAAAAAATTCGTGATCTCGCTTCTGCTTGGTCACGCTTTTTTGACCCTAAAGTTCACGCACGATTGAAAGAGAATAAGAAAAAACCTAAAAAGCCTAAGTTCTTCAAGCTTGCTGATGGCACAGAAATCCAATTACGCCCGCTTATGCCGCGCTTCAAGCGCAAATCAGATGGGTGTGATTCAATACGCTTGGTACAGTTTGATAAATATTGCCGTGTTGAAGGCAATCGTGTCAAACTACCGAATGGTATAGGTTTTGTGAAATTTAGGAAATCTCAAGACATCATAGGCGTTATCAAAAACACTACCATCAGTAAGAAATCCGGTCATTGGTACGTGTCTTTTGGTACGGAGCATGAGGTTGAAACACCGCACCATCCGTCCAATACCGCCATAGGTATTGATTTAGGTGTCAGTAAATTAGTTACCGGCTCAAACGGTCAGTGCTTTAAACCTAAGAGCAGCTTTAAAGCCAATCAAGGCGAACTAGCAAAGCTACAGCGCCAATTAAGTCGTAAGGTCTTATTTAGTAATAATTGGAAAAAGCAAAACCGTAAAATCCAAAAGCTTCACCATCACATTGCCAATATTCGCCATGACTACTTGCATAAAATCAGCACTGACATCAGCAAAAACCACGCCATGATTGTCTGTGAGGATTTAAAAGTAGTTAATATGTCGAGATCTGCAAGCGGGACTCTTGAAAATAAAGGTCGCAATGTCAAAGCCAAGTCAGAATTGAACAAATCAATTCTTGATCAAGGATGGGGCATGATGATTGATATGATGGATTATAAGCAGCAATGGCACGGCGGCTTACTCATCAAGGTAGACCCGCGTTATACAAGCCAAACTTGCTTTAAATGCAAGCATGTTGCAAAAGAAAATAGACGCACCCAAGCAGAATTTGAGTGCGTTGAATGCGGGCATCAAGAAAATGCTGATATCAACGCAGCTAAAAATATTTTATCGGCAGGACATGCCGTTTTGTCTGTGGAGGGAGGATGCAGTAAAAGTCGCCCGTTGAAGCAGAAAACTTGTGGCCTTCGTGAGAAAGTCACCTAAGAGCGTTTGCTTTTAGAATCCCACACTTGAGCTTGTCGAAAGTGGCGGGAGTATGTCAATATTAGCATCTTGATAATTATTGATACCTATTTCGTCGCTCGCTTTGTTTGGCGGCTTCTCATTTTTGTATTTAAGGCTGTAACATGACCGTTACTCATACTTCTAAAACTTTTGAACCTATTATTACTTCTTTACTCGATAACGACTTATATAAATTTACCATGCTGCAAGCCATGCTACATCAGTTTCCGCAGACCCATGGTGTTTATCGTTTCCGCTGCCGCAATAATCAAGACACGGTTTATCCTTTGGCTGATATCAAAAAAGGTTTAGAGCAACAGCTAGACAGCTTATGTGAGTTGCGATTTTTAGAAGATGAGCTGGAATATTTACGTAAGTTGCGCTTTATGCGCTCAGACTTCGTGGATTATTTGGAATTATTTAAGCTAAAACGGCGTTTTATCACGGTCAGTATCGATGACAAAAATCGTCTGTGTATCGATATTGAAGGGCCGATGATTCAGGCGATGTTCTTTGAGGTGTTTGTATTAGCGATAGTCAATGAGCTGTATTTTAGGGCGTTATCAAATGCCAGCGTCATTGAAGAAGGGCAGCGTAGGCTTGATGAAAAATTGGCTTTGTTGCATCGCTATGCAGAAGAACAAGCAAATTACAGCCGTGATAAACCGACACCGCCGTTTATCGTCGCTGATTTTGGGACTCGTAGACGTTTTAGTAAAGTATGGCAAGCTCATGTGGTTGAGACTTTACATAAAGCAGAGCCAAAAATTGTCAGCGGAACTTCCAATGTTTATTTGGCAAAAAAACTCGGAATGACACCCATCGGCACCATGGCACATGAGTTTATGCAGGCATTTCAGGCATTGGATGTGCGTTTGCGTGATTCACAAAAAGCCGCGCTTGAAGCGTGGGTACATGAATATCGTGGTGATTTGGGTATTGCGCTGACCGATGTCGTTGGTATGGATGCGTTTTTACGCGACTTTGATTTGTATTTTGCCAAGCTATTCGATGGTCTGCGTCATGATAGCGGCGACCCGTATATCTGGGGCGATAAAGCCATTGCTCATTATAAGAAATTAAAGATAGACCCAAGAACCAAAATTTTAACCTTTAGTGATGGCTTGGATTTAAATAAAGCTTGGGATTTACATCAGTACTTTAAAGGTCAAATAAGAACCAGCTTTGGTATTGGCACCAATTTGACCAATGATATGGGCATCACCCCGATAAACATCGTCCTGAAATTGGTTGAATGCAATGGACAGCCAGTTGCTAAGCTGTCGGACAGCCCAGGCAAGACCATGATCAATAACGATACGTATCTTGCCTATTTGCGCCAAGTATTTGAAGTCGATGAGCCAGAGTAGAATTGACTTAGCTTAAATGTCGCTATTCTCTGTGGTATCTTCCTCGGCGAAGGCGGCATCTAGAGCTTGCTGTACCGCATTGATACGGGTTTCGCAAACGCGATAAGCGGCAATCGATTCTTCCACTGTCGTCATAAGATTATCGATATCTGGCTCGTCTTGTTGCTGTAGTTCAGCGGCATTGGTTTTTAGAATATCGTAAGCTGCCTTAAAAGTTTTTGGGGCGGCTTTTTTGCGTTTGCGAGTAGGGGTTGTCATAAGGTTTCCTAATTTTGAAATAAAAATTCAGTAGATGAGTAATTGTTAAATATTTTAGTTTCAGGAGTCTGCTGCTGGTATAAATTTTCCTTGCTTGCTGTGTGACTTCGTCACTGTTCGAGGCTACGCAAAATTTATCCCAGCAGCTCTGTATTTTTATGGCAAATAGACTATAACTAATTGGTCTCTACATCAATAATTTGTGCTTTTGCCTTACCATCTTTTAAGACGATATGTACCGTTTGCTCAGCATAAAGCTGCGTACTGCTGGTTAGTATTTTTTTATCTTTTGCATCAGTCAGCATAGTATAACCTTGCTTAAGCACGCGAGAAGGACGATGCAAGAGTACAATATCACGCAGATGTTCGCTATTACGTCGTGCTTGTAGCAACTGCTGCTGCGCACTGTGCATAATCGTCTTTTGGTTGTTTTGACTGTGTGTAGCGGCGCTTGCTAACTGCTGATAAGCAGAGACTTGAGTTTGCGTGCGCAAATCGCTGGTTAGTCTAGCAGCTTGCTTCACCTGCCGCTGAGCGCTTTGCTGAATACTACGCCAAGCATAATCACTGTCTTTTTGCAGGGCGGTCAATTGACCAATCGTTTGCGATTGTATTTGGCTTAACTGGCGTGTCGTCTGTTGCTCAGCGCTATTTAATTGCTGCTTGGCAGCTTGTTTTATTTGCGCTTGGTATTGCAGTGTTTGAGTGACGAGCTGTGCTAAATGCGTCATGATAGCGGCAATGACTTTTGACGGCGTATCAAAGCTGGTATGCGCCACTTCATCTAAGATAACTTTGTCACGCTCATGACCGATACCGACCCACACAGGGATAGGCTGCTCGGCAACAAGAGCGGCCAGCTCATAATCATTGAGATAGGCTAAATCACCAACGGCACCGCCACCACGAATAATGACTAACAAATCGGGCAGGCGTTGATAAATATCATAAAACTGCTGCTGGGCGCTGACGATAGCTTGACGGATTTCACTTGGCGCGTGATTGCCCTGAAAGGTAGCGTGATGGTAATGGAAGTGACAGGCCCCTGTACGAGCTAAGCGGTCAGCGTCGGCTTGAAAGTCGCCCAATCCGGCGGCTTTTTCAGGGGCGATGACTAAGACATGCTCAATATCAAATGGGATAGGTAATTGCTGATTGAGGTTTAATAAGCCTTCACCAGTCAAGCGGTCGACCATTTCGGCATATTGCCGTGCCAAGTCGCCTAAAGTATAGCTTGGGTCGATATCTTCAATGGTGAGTGAAAAGCCATATTGTGCATGGAAGCCTGCCGCTACTTTGAGTAATACGGTCAAATCACGGTCAAGTGGCATGCCTGTTGCGCGCTCAAACTTTGCTAAGACGCGTGCGGCTTTAAAGCGCCAAAGGTTACCGCGGCAGCTGGCAATGACTTTGCCGTCGTCATCTTTTTCTGCCAGCTCAAAGTAATAATGCCCACCTTTACTTGATAAATTACGAATCTCTGCTTTGACCCATACGCGGTGATTAAAGGTCTGTTTGATGACCATATCAACCGCCGATAGATAGTCGCTCAGCCGTAAGACCGTATCTTCTAAACTGACTTCGAGACTGTTTTCTTGCTCAGCCAGTTCGGCCTCCAAGGTCGCTAAATCTTTGGCAGGCGCTAAAACCTTAGCTTGTTTTGTATGTGACAGGTTGGGTTTGCGCATAATAATAGACCAAAGGTAAGAAGGTTTAAAAACTCGCTGCTTATATAGTAGAGTCTCTTTTATAGTAGAGTCACTTTAAAATCAATATAGTGCGACTGGGATGAATTTTTCGCAGCCTCTGTGATAGCAGTAAGCAAGGAAAATTTATACCAGTCGCAAGTAGCCACTAGTTATAGACTGATTTGAATGTATGGAACATTAGTTAGGGTAGTTTACCTCAAAAGTGCCGCTACAAAAAGTAAAGCCAATAAGCCGCGATGAATATACTATCTATCTCGCAAACTTATTGGCTAAAAGCTAATAGCTTTGTTAAATAATAGCTGTCTTATTGGCAACGGAAATTAATCATATACTCATAATCATCTTTACGTGATAAGTCTGGTGAGCCCGTACCAAATATCGAACCAATGACCGCACCCGCTTGCCCAATCATACGACCAGTTTGCTCATTTAAAATACCATTATATTTTACTTTGTCATCAACGATAATTACCTGCTTGTTTCGGCAGGTTTTTTGCGCGCTGTCTATCGCATTTTGCTGGGCTTTTACTTTGGTATCGGCAATGCCAGTGGTTTCATAAATAGAGTTGGCGCGTTGGATAACTGGCGAAGAAGGCGTGCTTTGGCAAGCGCTTAATGCTAATGCCGCTGCTAATGTTGCCGTTAAAGTCAAGGTTTTATTAAAAGTATTCATAACTGTTTCCTAAAAGGCTGTTAGTTAAACATAAAAAATAAACAGTATGAATCTAACCTATCGTACTCTTGAGTGTCTAGGCTGTTATTGTGTTTGATATTGCAGGTATATGTCATATTAGCAATGAGACAGTAGAAATTTTTCTGAAATCAGCAGTTATTCAAGGTGATTGCTCCTTACCGTCACTCCAAAATGAGACAAACAGCACCAGTACACAGCAAATCACTTGAAATATAAACCATATCTAGGATAATTGGACTATTCATTCTTAATTAGTAAGTAATTCTATGCAACTGATTCCTGCTCCTGCTGGCGTGCTCGAAGTTGATGCACTCTGGCAACAAGACAATCCTAACGATCCTAATACCGATACGGTGGCGCTGCTTTGCCATCCTAATCCTTTATTCGATGGTACGATGAATAATAAGGTAGTCACGACCATGTATCGGTTTGCGCGTGATAATGGCATGCATGTGGTACGTTTTAACTTTCGCGGTGTCGGGCAGTCAACTGGCGAGCACGATTATGCGGAAGGGGAAGTAGTAGACGCAATGACCGTGCTACAATGGATTGCAGAGCAAACCAACGCACGTAAATTGTGGTTGGGTGGGTTTTCCTTTGGCGGTTACGTGACGGCACGTGTTGCTGAGCAAGTCATGGTGTCGCCGCATATTTGGGGGCTGAGTGATTTTGAGATAGAAAAAGTTGCCCTTATCGCGCCATCCGTTGAAAAAAATGACAACAGTGACATTACTTTACCCGTTGATAAAACTTTTGAGATATACGGGAATGAAGATAATGTTATTGCGCCGGCTAGTATGCAAGAGTTTGCTAAACGCTTAGGGCTAGCGGTTAGTGTCATTGATGGCGCTGGGCACTTTTTCCACGGGCGTTTATCTGAGCTTAAAGGCTTGTTAGAAGAACATAGCTTTGGTATTAAATAGCTGATTGTTTAGATATTACCACACGATGTTGTGTAGCTAATTAGCGATAGAATCTCCGCTTTAATATGGTTAAGCAAATAACATCCACCATTTTTATATTTATTTTGTCTAATGATGAGTCGTATTATGAGTTTATCTCCCTTGCAACGTTATGAGCAGGCCATTAGCACTGATGAGTTTACTCGAGATGAGCAGCAATATCAGGCGATGAGCTATTTAGATGAGTTGTATCATCAGCTCAATAGTAGCGTCGAACAAAAAAAAGGCTTTTTTAGTTTTTTAAAAGCAAAGCCCGTCGCGCCCAAAGGTTTGTATATGTGGGGCGGGGTAGGACGTGGTAAAACATGGATGATGGATATGTTTTACGACTCTTTAACCATTGAGCGTAAGATGCGCCAGCATTTTCATCACTTTATGCAGCGCGTCCATCAAGAGTTAAATAATCTGCAAGGTCAGAGCGATCCGTTGGAAAAAGTCGCGGATATCATTTATGCAGAAGCAGTGATTATCTGCTTTGATGAGTTCTTTGTCTCCAACGTCTCCGACGCCATGATTTTGGGTGATTTGTTCACCATGTTATTTAATCGTGGCGTAACTTTGGTCGCCACATCAAACATTGAGCCGTCTGGTCTCTATAAAGATGGTCTGCACCGTGACCGCTTTATGCCGGCTATCGCCGAAGTCGAGCGCCATACGACGGTAATGAATATTGACTCTGGCATTGATTATCGCCTGCGTGTCTTGCAGCAGGCGGAGCTATATGAGTCGCCTTTGACTAAGGCCAATCACCATTGGCTTGCTAACCGTTTCGCCAGCTTATCTAACAATCAGAAAATCAGCAATGAGCCTATTACTATCAATGGTCGCGAAATTAGAATCAATGCGCGTACCGAAGATATTTTATTCTGTGACTTCCGTCATTTATGTATGGAGCCACGCTCAGCGTCTGATTTTATTGAAATTGCCAAAGAGTTTAGCACCGTCTTAATCAATGCCGTACCCGCTTTAGATGATAATTTGCGTGATCCGACCCGCCGTTTTATTTATCTGGTTGATGAATTTTATGATCGCCGCGTAAAATTACTGGTTCGAGCAGAGCAGTCTATTCTTGAGCTGTATCAAGGAGAGAAGTTAGCGTTTGAGATTGAGCGTACGCGTTCACGCCTGCTTGAGATGCAGTCAGAAGATTACTTAAGAATGGAGCATCGAGTCGAAGATACGGATGCAGCATAATAAAAAATAAGGATACATTATGAGTAATTCAGCAGACAGCTTAGAAGAGAATAACGATAGTAGCGCTGAGCAATCAAGTAAAAACGCGCCGCAAAATAATACCGAAAGCCCTATAGTGACAAATGCGCAAGTGACCGATGAGCAGCTGATTAATTGGATTAAGTCGAGACGCAGCATCGGCAACCTGAGTATTCCGGCACCGACAGAAAGTCAGATTAAAGCGGCTATCGATTGTGCAGTTACCGCGCCTGATCACAAAAAACTGCAACCATGGCGCTTTATTGTTACCCAAGGCAATGCCCGTCATGACTTGGGTCGTGCCTTTTTAGCAGCCGCTGAAGCACAAGCGGCACAAGAGGGTGAAACGCTGTCTGAGAAATCTCGCCAAAAAACCTATAATATGCCGCTACGTGCGCCGGTGATTATTACGGTCGTCACCCAAATGCAAGTGCATAAAAAAGTACCACCTTTTGAGCAAATGCTAAGCACTGGCGCCGCAGTGCAAAACCTTATTTTGGCGCTAAAAGCCCAAGGGTTTAGTACGGTTTGGCGCACAGGCTTGCTATGCAATGAGCCTGCCGTTAAAGCGTATTTTGGCGTTGGCGCAGATGATTATGTCACGGCTTTTGTTTATACTGGCAGCAGTCCTTGTGATATGCCCACGCGCAAGCCCATTGATATTGAGCCATTGCTACGCTTCGAGTCATAAAGGCAATAGCGTAGTAGGGTTACAGAGATATCATGGCAGGGCAGATGCGGCGGTAAAGTCACTCATTAAAGAGAATAATGAGTAAATCAATCAGGTTGTTCGATTAAAATAGCGATTTTATATCAATAATTGTTGAAACATGCCGTTAGTCTCCCTGTATACTCAGCATCAAATCTACTCATAATTCAGTCAGTCAACACGGATAAAAGAATATGACCAGCGCTAATGATAAAAATAAAGACAAAAGTATAGATAGCAGTCAGGCAGAGAATAAAGCAGATGAAAAACAAAACAGTTTGCTGTCAGGTATTATTGAGCGTGCTACCAAATCAGGGCTTGGACGTAAGAAGCTCAATCCTAGCGCGGTTGAGTCTGCCGTGGCAAAAAATATGGCAGAAATCCATAATAATCCAACCAAATTGCGTCTGGCGTTTTTAGGTGGTGGTAGTTTTGGTACGGCAATGGCAAATTTGGCCGCCCGTAATGGCTGTGATACCACGCTTTGGGTACGCAATAAGCGTACGGTTAAAGCAATGGCAAAGACGCAGACCAATAAAAAATATCTGCCCGGTTATAAGCTTGATGATCGCCTCAAATACAGCCACGATTTACAAGCGGCGGTCAAAGATACCGATATTATTTTTATAGCTGTTCCAGGTCTTGCATTTCGAGAAACCCTTAAAAGTATTGCGCCCTTTATTAGCGGGCAATCTATCGTTTCTTTGACCAAAGGTATGGAGAAAGATACCTTTGCTTTAATGAGTGATATTATTAAAGATGAGCTACCGGAAGTAAACTTTGGCGTAATGTCAGGGCCAAACCTTGCCATCGAAATCATGAAAAACATGCCATCTGCTACGGTGATTGCCAGTGACTCTGAGCCATTGCGTCATGCTGTACAAGCAGCGCTACACAGTGCGTTTTTTAGAGTGTTTGCCAGTGATGATGTTCGCGGTGTCGAGCTTGGGGGCGCGCTCAAAAACATTTACGCTATTGCAATGGGAATGGCGGCAGCTTATGAAGTCGGTGAAAACACCAAGGCTATGATATTGACCCGTGGCTTAGCAGAAATGAGCCGTTTTGGCGTGCATGCTGGTGCCAATCCCTTGACCTTTTTAGGTCTGTCCGGCGTCGGCGACTTATATGCCACTTGCAGCTCAGAGCTGAGTCGCAACTACCGTATTGGTAATATGCTCGGTCGCGGTATGACCATCGATGCGGCGGTCAAAAAACTGGGTCAAACCGCTGAAGGCGTTAATACCATTCAGCAGGTACATGAGAAAGCCACCAAAGAAGGCATTTATATGCCGATTACCCATGCCTTGCATGCAGTCATTTATGAAGATAAAGCGGCACTTGGCGTTGCTTTACATCTTATGGAAGCGGGCTTCCGTAGCGATGTTGAGTTTGTCATGGAGCATGACCATAGCAATGCTTCATTAACGGCACAAATGCAAACAGCAAGTAGCAATGCTAAAGATGCTAAAAATAAAAAAGTGGATGGCGATAATAAATAAAGTACTTAGCAAAACGTCGCTTCAGCATAGTTAAATAGCATTAGTAATCAAAATAGTCAGGTAAAAGCAACAAACAAGGTGGTTAAGATTATGAAAATTATCTTAGTACGTCATGGTCAAGCAGAAGATGAAACGCGCCCAGACAGTGCGCGTCAGTTGACTGATTTTGGTCAGCAGCAAGCTGCGCAAACGGCAGAGTATATTACCACTCATTATCAACCTGATTGTTTTGTCGTGAGTCCTTATAAGAGAGCGCAGCAGACACTGGCAGCACTACAGTTACGTGCACCTAACGTGCCATCACAAATACAAGAGAATATCACGCCTTCTGACGATGCTCGTCAGGCGCTGATAGATATTGGTAATATTGAAGCAGAGTGTCTGGTGGTCGTCTGTCATATGTCTATCGTTGCTCATATCGCTGGCCTACTAACGGGTGATTACCCTGAATCCTTCTCTTTAGCAGAAGCGCGTGTGTTTGAGATGGATTTTGTGCTGGCGGGTATGGCAACCGAGATAGACCGTTTTGTCCCAGAACAACCTTATCAGTAACAATAATAAAAACGCTCGTAAAACCCTATATATTTTTGCTAGACCGCAGCTTTAATAAATGACAGCTTCAATAAGCAATGACTTTAAACAGCAGCTTTGATAATTAAGGACACATTTGGTGTTACATGTTTGGTTAAGAGCGCAGCACAGTCCTCTAGCGGTCTGGCATGAAGACATAAAGCAATGGCAAGTTATTGACGGCTGGCAACAGCTACGTGACATCTATGGTAGCTATAAAACCAATAGTCAAAAATCGTTTTGCCTGTATTTCCCCTCAAGCCATGTCTTACAAGTAGATTCTGAGCTAAATACGGCTCAGCTCAAACAATTAGGTATGAGCGGTAAGCAGTATTTATTTGAAGAAACTTCTCTGACGCCTGTTGAGCAGTTAGCGATTCGGCAAATGACCGAGAATAATAGCCATCATCTATACGCCTTGGCACAAAGTGATATTGAATCCTGGCAGCAAAGCGCGAAGCTGGTTGGTATGAATATCGTGGCCTTACTGCCTGACTTTTTATTACTGCCACCGCCAGAAGAGGGCGCAGGGCAGCAAATTGTATTGTACCAAGACAAACAAACGATGCTGCTGCGCCAATCCTTACATCAAGGCATGGCAGTCAGTTACTTGCCTTTAATATTTGAGCGTTTTCCGCATTTAAGCGAAGTGCTGCTATTACCAGCAATTGATGAGGCTTTTGTAGATTCGAGCCACGCTTCTGATGTTGCTAATGAGCCAGCACTTGGTGATGATATTGATTTCACAAAGCTTGGAATTACCGCCAACGCCTTTACTCAAACGGCGGCAATGATTGCCGAGCATCAATTATTATTGACCACGCTACCCGTTGCTCCTAAACCGCTTGAAATTCCTGAACGCCATGCGCTGAACTTTTTTATTAAATCGACCGATTCACAACTGTCACCGTATCTGCGGGTGGCGATGATGGTCGCGCTGTCAGCATTGGTATTACAGATGGCGACCGATGGAGTGCAATGGTATCAGTATAAGGCGGCGACAGCGGCGACCAAAACCGAGATTGCCACTCAGTATCAGTCTTGGTTTCCAAATGAGCCGCTTAGTACGCGCACAAAGCTACAAGTGCAATTGCAACCAAAACTGCGTAGTGACAGCCAAGCGCCTAACGCTCACATAGCCGTATTATCACGTATATCACCGTTGATTAAACAGTCGTCATTACGCGCACAAGCTCTAGTCATGCAGCCAACTGCGCTTAGCTTTACGTTGATTGCACCAGATCGCGGCAGTCTTGATCAATTTACCAATACGCTAGTTTCTCAAGGCTTAAACGCCAAATTAGAACAAGTGAACGGCAATGAGCAAGGGCAGTTTAGTGGTCAAGTGACCGTTGATGTAGTAGAAAACAATAGCAGCGTTAGCAATAAAGGGTAACCATGAAAAGATTACAGCGCCTCGCCAAACGCAGCACTATTGTGACTGAACCTCGAAGCAGTGCGTTATCAACGCGGATGAGTAGCTATCAAAGTACCCTAACGACACGTTGGCAGGCATTGTCTGCGCGTGACCAATTAGCCTTGCTGTTATTGTCGGCATTCTTGCTATTATTTGTCGGTGGCTATGGCGGCTATAGCGTTCATCAAGTAGCAAATGCTAGCAAAAATGAGTATCAAGAGCAGGTCGCTGATTATTTTTGGCTACGTGCCCAAGCCGGTAACATTGACAGCAATGCGTTAAATGCTGCTAGTACTGCAGATGGTGTAGATGCCATGCCGCCGGCTAGTAGTATCAGTGCGCTATTAAATAATTCAGGGATTGTCGATGCGCAGGTCATTGCGGCTGGCGATGCGGTGCAACTGAGCTTTGATCATCCAAGCCAAGCCGTGGTGAGCGGCGCACTGGGTAAGCTTGAACAGCAAGGTTGGCAATTTACTCAACTGTCTATGCAGCAAGATTTGGTCACTAAAGCAATTCAAGTACAGGCGACCGTGACTTCTTAATATTTGTACTCAATTATGTTGGAACATATTTAGCCATGTTGATGGTTTAAAGTTTACCGCATTGAAACCTTGCTCATTTGCCACAATAATATAGCTATTAGCCACAGAATATAACGAGTGACAGTATGATAAACAATACCAATAATACTATGAGTGATAATAAGCGCCGTTCTTTGATTACTTATAATCACATCACGTATCTGCTCTATGTGCTCAGCTATTTTACCGCGGGACTGCTGTGGATTGTGCCTATTTTTATGAATTATGCCAAACGCCATGATGCTGATGGTACTTGGCTTGCTACCCATTTTGATTGGCAGATTAAGACCTTTTGGTATAGCATCGTCTTGTTTGTTGTTGGTGTGCTTATCATCACATTTGCCTTAGGTGGTTTTGGCGTAAGCATGCTCGCTGAAACCAATAATATTGCCATCGGCTCAGTATTGTTGGCCAGTTTGGGTTTCATTATTATGGGCTTTACTTTTATTTGGCATCTATACCGTATTGTACGCGGTTGGATTGCACTTACCGATGGACGCCCAGTTCCCTAATATAAAAATACGAATATCAATAAGCAACAAATACGAATAAATAATGCTGTTTGATATCAGCTTATTAACTAGCTTAAGTAAGTCAATTGACAGCGTTAACGATTATTTATTCGCAGGATATCGCGCAATTTGTCCTATGAAACTTTGGTCTTATTTCAGTTAAGCTGATATAATCGCAGCGCTTGACCTCATTCGTTTTTCTTATTTATCATTTCTTTTCAAGCAGGGTCTGTCATTACTATGTCTTACGCCTTACTTCGCCCTTTTTTGTTTAATATGGACCCTGAGCACGCGCATGAGATGACCTTATCTTTATTAGATAAAGCTCATAAAGCGCGTGTGTTGGGATTAGTATATGGTCAGTCAATGCAGCCAACCGATTGTATGGGTTTGCAGTTTGCCAATCCTGTTGGGCTTGCCGCCGGCTTGGACAAAAACGGCGACTATATTGATGCGCTAGCAGAGTTGGGTTTTGGTTTTATTGAAGTGGGTACCGTTACGCCAAAGCCGCAAGTCGGCAATGACAGACCAAGACTATTTAGAATCAAGCAAGCCGATGCCATCATTAACCGTATGGGCTTTAATAATGAAGGTGTTGATTACCTGATTGAAAACGTCAAGCGCTGTAAATACAAAGGCAATATCGGCATTAATATCGGTAAAAATGCGGCGACTCCGGTTGAAAATGCGGCTGATGATTATGTCTATTGCTTAGAGCGCGTTTATCCGCATGCGTCTTATATTACCGTAAATATCTCCTCTCCGAATACCAAGAATTTGCGCGACTTGCAAAGTGGTGAAGCGTTAACCCAATTATTAGACACCATTAAAAACCGCCACAATCAATTGGCAACCGAATATGGTTTTTATGTACCATTGGTATTAAAAGTTGCTCCTGATTTAGAGCCATTACAAGTCGATTATATCTCCCAGCAGTTGCTGGACTTTGAGATTGACGGTTTGATTGCCACCAATACTACTTTGAGCCGCGTGGGCGTTGAAGATTTGCCTGATGGCGACCAAGCAGGTGGTTTATCTGGTCGTCCAGTCAGCCACATTAGTACGCAGATTTTACAACAATTCTCCGATCAGCTGGGTGGTAAGGTAGCGTTGATTGGCGTTGGCGGTATCGATAGCGGTGATAAAGCCGTCAAAAAAATTGAGGCGGGTGCAGATTTAGTGCAGCTATATTCAGGGCTTATCTATAAAGGGCCTGGATTAGTGCAGTCTTGCATTCAATCCATCGGTGGCTATTACGATGCTATGGAAGGTTAAGTCTTTTAACGACCTTTATAATTGTAAGCTTTTTAATTTCACTGCAATACCCGACGTAAAATGCAAATGAGGCGATAAACATGAGTGGTTTAGACATTGTGATTGCTGTAGTTGTTTTGATTGGCTTATGGCGTGGTTTTCAGGTAGGTCTGATTAAAACGGCTGTCGGTTTGGTCGGTTGGTTTATCGCGCTTATCGCTGCGACGCGTTTGGCAGGTTCGGTCGCGCCGCAATTATCAAGTGTCGTAGAAAACCCTGTTTTACAAATGGCGATGGCCTTTCTAGTGATTGTGATTGCTATCTTAGCCATCATGCACCTAGTTGCGTTCGTATTCTCCGGAGTACTCAAAACCTTACGTCTTGGCGTCCTTGATAAGATGGCAGGCGGGGTACTTGGGGCGGCAAAAAATGTATTAATGGTTTTAGTTGTGCTTAGCGTCAGTGCGCCATTATTGGTGCAAATGCCGCAATGGGAAACTTCGGTGCTTGCGCCTGAATTACTGCCTTATGCCCCTATGGGTAAAGAGTTGGTCTCAGATATGTTTGGCTTGGCATGGGATCAGGTCAATCAGTCTTAAGCTTGATATGCGTGATAAGCGCCCAAAAAAAGCTATTAAATCATCTTTAATATTCGTAAAATACACCTCTATTTATCATCATCAACTTGTCTTATGGATAATTGTCCTTATCTATTGTCCATAAGACGTTATTCTCAGCAAGATCATCAGCTTTGCGGCAAATGATAGGCGAAAATTCAAGACAACCTTGTCAGCCGTTATTGTGTTATCAATGTGTGGTACAAAATAGGATACAACTATGTGTGGAGTCGTTGGGGTCGCAGCTCATGAGCCAGTCAACCAAATTCTTTATGATGCCTTAACCATGTTACAGCATCGCGGGCAAGATGCGGCAGGTATTGTGACTTTACAGGATGGGCGTCTTTATTTACGTAAAGAAAATGGCATGGTACGTGACGTGTTTATGAATCGTCATATGCTAAAGCTGGTGGGTAAGTTTGGTATCGGTCACGTCCGTTATCCGACTGCTGGCACCTCAAGTAGTGCCGAGGCACAGCCTTTTTATGTCAACTCGCCTTATGGTATTACCCTTGCACACAATGGTAACTTGACCAATGCTGAAGGTTTGGCTAAGTCTCTATATCAAGAAGATCGCCGCCATTTAAATACCGATTCAGATTCTGAAGTGTTGCTAAATGTCCTTGCGCATGAAATGCAGAATCTAGACAAAACCAATCCGACGCCTGCGGATATCTTTGAAGCAGTGACAGCGGTTTATGGGCGCATTGAAGGCGCTTATGGCGTGGTTGCTCTGATTACTGGTCATGGTTTGCTGGCCTTCCGTGATCCAAATGGTATCCGTCCGCTGATTTTCGGTAAGCGCATGGCTGCTAACGGTGGCACAGAATATATGGTCGCTTCAGAATCAGTCGCGTTGACGGGTTCAGGCTTTAGTATTGTGCGTGATGTTAAACCGGGCGAAGCTATCTTTATTGATTTAGACCATAAGCTACATACTCATCAGTGCGTCGAGCAACAAGAATATACGCCTTGTATCTTTGAATATGTGTATTTTGCCCGTCCAGATTCTATTATGGACAATATCTCGGTTTATAAATCACGCTTACGTATGGGTGAAAAGTTGGCCGATAAAATCCTTGCCGAATGGGGTGAGGACCATGATATCGATGTAGTCATTCCTATCCCTGATACCTCGCGTACCTCAGCGATGGAGCTGGCGCTAAAGATGAACATCAAGTACCGTGAAGGGTTTATGAAAAACCGCTATATCGGTCGTACTTTTATCATGCCAGGTCAGCAGCAACGTAAGAAATCAGTTCGTCAAAAATTAAGCGCGGTGCCGCTTGAATTTAAAGGCAAAAATGTCCTTTTGGTTGATGATTCAATCGTTCGCGGTACCACCTGTCACGAAATTATCCAAATGGCACGTGATGCTGGTGCCCGTAAAGTATTCTTTGCCAGTGCTGCGCCGCCAGTTAAATATCCAAACGTCTATGGTATCGATATGCCAGTGCGTAGCGAGCTTATCGCCTCAGGTCATAGCGTTGAAGAAGTGCGCGAGATTATCGGTGCTGACCGCTTGATTTTCCAAGATTTGGACGATTTGATTGAAGCTGTTAAAGATACTAAGCATAGCAAGGTTGAAGGCTTTGATTGTGCGGTGTTTAATGGCTGCTACATTACCGGACAAATCAACGAAGCCTATCTTGAGCATTTGCAAGAGCAACGTAATGACACGGCCAAGACTGGTAAAAAAGGCGTACAAATCGTTGCTGATACCCCAGTCGATATGATGGGCGTAGAAGAGCTGTAAGAGACGAAATATCTTAAAATAACGACAAAATAAAAAGGCTGCAATCTCAATGATTGCAGCCTTTTTTTTGAGAAAAAATAAATGTGATAAATTATTAAGCTTCAATCAGCCTAAGAAATGGGTAAATAACCACAAAAAACCATTAATCGCAGCGATACCGACGATCATGCTCACCAGTAACTGACGACTAAGATGATAAATAAATAGTACCAATAGTAATGCCCCAATTTGCGCCATTAATAAATGCACTTCAGCACTATTTAATCCCGCATGTTCTGATAAACCTTGATAAGAAAGACTGGTTAATATGAGCAATGCCATCACAGACAGCGGCAAGCTTTCATTTAAGCGATGCAGCCAAGGCGTATCCAGTAGCTTTTTGGGTATCAAAGCCGGTAGGGCGCGAGTAATAAAGGTCACAGCGGCCATCGCAAGCGTTGCGAAAATCAGATAACTACTGCTCATTGTTGCCTCCTTCTGCCCTGTGACCACTACGCTGCACCCAAAAACCACGGGCTAAAATCATCAGCATACAAATCGTAATCGCTACTAATAACAACCAATTGCTAGTAAACAATGAAGCAATCACTAAGGCAATAACCGCAATACCAATCGGGAAATAACGTTTGATACTTTGAAACTGCTCATAAGCTAAAATGGCAAATAAACATACCAAAGCGAAATCTAAATGCGGTATTAAATCACTTAATGTACTGCCAATCATCACGCCAATCGTACCAGCTAATACCCACCAGCTTTGATTAAACAAACTAATCGGCAGTATCAATGATTGTCGCGACTCGTTTGGCAAACTGGTCATCACTGAAAAAGTTTCGTCCGTTAAGGCGAATAAACAATAAGTCTTGGCTATTTTATTCTTTGGCAGATATTGTAATAATGGCATACCATAAAAAACATGACGTAAATTAATGGCAGCAATATTGGTTGCGATATTACCAATCGGTAATCCAGCACTCAGCATCGGCAGACAAGCATATTGCGCTGCACCTGCATATAAGACCACACTTAGCATGATAGTGGCCCACACTGGCACACCAGCCACTTGTGCGAGCACGCCAAAGGCAATCCCTGCAGGTAAATAACCCATAGCGACCGGCAAGCTTTTCTTAAAACCTTCCGCCCAATCGTAATGGTAGGCTTGGTTTTGATTTATCTCATTTAATTGAGTATTCAAGTGACATCCTAATTTTTTCTTACTTTAATTTGTCGTTTTTTTTGTCTCTTGTCTTTTTTTCTAAATCCATCATACAAGCATGATTTCAGCTAATTACTTTAATAATTAAGATTCAGGCTGCAATTTTTCATAGCTGCCTGTTTGATGAGCGTGGTATAAAAATCCGCTAAGAATAATCAATCTTAATAATAATAAGCACCAAACGCTCAGCCAGATGCCGGTCATATCCCATTGTTGATACAGTAGCCAACTTAAAGGGAAAAATATAATCGCTAATATCAGTGCGGCATTACGAATGACACTACCTGCCGTTAAACCAAAGAATATCCCATCTAACCAATAAGCGCCAACGCCTACAAGGGGGAGAAGTACGGCATAAAGGTGATAGTCATAAGCAAGCGCAAAGACTGGTTCGATATTGGTCATAAATTGCAAATAAGTCGGCATGCCAAGCCACCATATCGCACTTAGCATCAAGGCAAGTCCGTAACTGACAACGCCTGTACGTTTGACGATAATACGGAACCGCGGCCAGTCACGTCGTCCAGCAGCTTGTCCGCTTAAGGTTTCTGCAGATACCGCCACGCCATCAAGGGCAAAGGCTGAGATACTCAATACCTGCAATAAGATGGCGTTAGCGGCCAGTATGACATCGCCGCTTTGGGCAGAAAGACGGGTAATCCAAGCAAAGCTTATCGTTAAAATAAGCGTACGTATAAAAATGTCTTTATTTAATGAAAATAGCCTAAGCATTTTATCTTTGCTAAAGTGTTCTTTATTAGCTGTAAATAACGCGCGCCAAGAGATTTGTAGATGTCGACGGCTCAGGCATAATGCCAATACCACGCCAAGCCAAAAGGCAATCGTCGTTCCTAACGCCACTCCAACCAAGCCCATTTGCATCACGTAAACAAAAAATAAGGTTAGTATGATATTAAGCATAGCGATAAAACCTTGCTGATAAAGCATATAGCGGGTCTTGCCTTGACCGGCAAACCAGCCGATAAATGCAAAGTTCATCAGCTCAGCGATGACACCCCAGAAACGTACATCTAAATAAGTCTTTGCCGCGCTGCCACTGTCAGGATTGGCAGAAAGCGCTTGCAAGCCAAAATCAATCAGCCAAGGTTTTGCGATAAGCAAAACTGTGCCAATCATAAAAGCGAGTAACAAAGCACGTTGTAAAATTGATAGCAAGGGTGATTGATTTTGCTTAGAGGGATTTAATGAGGCATTGCTAGAAGTGTTTTTATTAGCGAGTTGACCCAGTGCTTGTGCAGACAGACCAGATGACGCATATTGCAAGAAGTTAAAGCTGACCAGTATCAAAGACAGTAGTTGTATGGCTAAGCCCATCCCAGCAAGCTTCGCAGTGTCATTCATATTACCGACAATCGCCGTATCAATGACGCTTTGTAGCGGCATCGCAAGGTTAGCCAATAATACCGGCAGTGCAATCGCAATGATGCGCGTATAGCGAGTATCAATCGGTGGCATAACAGTTGGCGGCAAGGTAGATGGCATAACACAGTCGCTTATATAATAACAAGGCAGAAAAGATTTCTAAGTACTTATCAGATGATATTAAAATATAAATGAAAATAGCACAAAGACAAAAGCACCTAGAGTTTAGGTGCTTTTATCGTAATAACATTTACCAACTTAATAACTAAAAAGTCTAATTATTGGCTTTGATATAAGCATCAGTCTTGCTCAAACATTTTTGGATCATTAAAGGTCACGATTTCTTCTTCAAACTCAGGTTTTACTTTAACGATAAAGTCATCACGTGACAGACCCATTGCTAGAGGAATAGAGCTTGCGATATAGGTAGATGAGTAAGTACCAGCAAGTAGACCAATAAACAGCGCAGCCGAGAACCAGAATAAGCCATCACCGCCTAAGAATAGCATCGCGAGCACAACCAACAGTACCGTTGAGATGGTCATAATCGTACGGCGTAGCGTCTCTGTCAATGACAAATCAATCGTTTGACGCGCAGTAATACCACGGACACGGCGGAAGTTTTCACGGATACGGTCATAGACGACGATGGTATCGTTCAATGAATAACCAATCAATGCCAAGATGGCTGCTAGTACTGTCAAGTCAAATGGGAAGCCAAATAAAGCAAAGACACCGATGGTTACGATAGCATCGTGAAATAGTGACAATACCGCACCAATCGCCAGTTTGAATTGGAAGCGCAAGGCGACGTATCCAAGCATACATGCCAATGCTAATACAATCGACATGACTGAGCTTAGATAGATCTCATTACCAACTTGACTACCGATGATATTAACGTTACTGATTTCAACATTATTATTAGGAAGTTTTAATGCTTCACTCAGACTAGCGTTCAAGCCATCAACGTTATCAGATTGGGGTGGTAAGCGTATTAGTAGCTCTTGACGCGTGCCTAGATATTGCACAACGGCATCATCAAAGCCATTATCAGCCAAGGCTTTGACCACTTCGACTTGCTCAGCAGGATTCTCATAACGCACATCGGCTGAAACCCCGCCGGTGAAATCAAGACCTAGGTTTAGACCATTGATGGCAATCGCGATAATACTACCAATGACCAAAATGATAGATAGAATTGCCATTGGCTTTTCTATCTTCATGAAAGGAATGATACGCTGATCGCCAATGGCTTTGATGCCGCCTTCAGCATAGGCTGCTGCATCGTCAGCAGCATCTCCTGAATCAGCTGATACTAAGTTAGTATCTAAGTGAGTATCGGTCGCATCAGATGCTTGAGTAGTCAGTTCTTGACTGCCTTTATCCGCGCTTTTGCCACTACGGCGAGCCTTACTACCTGAGGTTTTGGCAGTGGCATGATTGGTTTGGCTATTGCTACCTTTACCATCACGGCGCGGTTTCTTACGGCGACGCGTACTGGCTTCGCTATTTAAGCCATTCGGTTCAGGATTGTTCTCTTGTTCTAAAGGGTTGTTATTATCGATGGCCATAGTTTTCTCCTAACCGATACTCAGACGTTTGATAGATTTACGCTTACCGTAAGCAATTTGTATCAGCGCACGTGTTACCAAAATCGCGGTAAATAGCGAGCTGACAATACCAATGGCCAACGTAATCGCAAAGCCTTTAATCGGACCTGTACCAATCGCAAATAAGATAAAGGCGACCAGTAAAGTTGTGATATTGGCATCGAAAATACTACTATAAGCGCGATCAAAACCTGCCACGATAGCGGATTTTGGTCTGACGCCGTTTGCTAGTTCCTCACGGATACGCTCAAAAATCAGAACGTTGGCATCCACCGCCATACCAATGGTCAATACGATACCCGCAATACCAGGTAGGGTCAGTGATGAGCCTAAGATTGACATAACAGAGATGATAATAATAACGTTAACTGCTAGAGCAATATTGGCAATCACCCCAAATAGGCGATAGAAAATAATCATAAAGGCGAAGACCAATAGATAACCAACTTGGGTAGAAAATAGCCCTTTATCGATATTTTCTTGACCTAATGATGGGCCAATCGTCCGTTCTTCTACAAAATACATCGGCGCTGCTAACGCACCTGAACGTAGCAAGAGCGCAAGCTCAGCGGCTTCCGCACTACTATCAAGACCGGTAATACGGAATGATGAGCCAAGTACCGCTTGAATGTTGGCACGGTTAATGACTTTAGTTTCAGCGTAAGGAGTACGTACTTCCACCGTTTCGCCAGTCACTGGATCTTCTTCATAAGCGATACGTTGTTTGTTTTCAATAAACAATACGGCCATTTGCTTGCCAACCGCTGTACGGGTAGCATTTTGCATCAGCTTACCGCCAGCACTATCTAGTGTAATACTTACTTCAGGCGAGCCGCTTTCATCGATACCCGTTTGAGCGTTGGTTACCTTGTCACCTGTGACAATCGCTTGGCGCTCTAGCAACACTGGTGGACCATCAAGCGTTTCAAATGGGAACGCTTCGGTACCAGCAGGAGGAATGCCGCCCATATAGTTTTCAGCACCTTCAGCGACCATACGGAACTCAAGGTTGGCCGTACGACCAAGGACACGTTTTGCTTCTGCAGTATCTTGTACACCGGGTAGCTCAACAACAATACGGCTAGCACCTTGTGATTGTACTAAGGCTTCGGTTACCCCAAGCTCAGCAATACGATTGCGCAGAGTGGTCAAGTTTTGATTGACCGCGTAGCTGTTGATTTCATCAAGCGTTGCATCGTTATAAGCTAAAATCAGCGCAGGACCTTGCTCGTCAATAGAAGACTGTAAGGAGAACGTGTTACCCATCGAACCTTGCAGGACGTTTTGTGCACGGTTACGAGTATCGGTATCAGAAAAATGTAGCACGACGCCACGTTTTTCTGTTTTGATACCTTTAATGGCAATACGCTCAGCACGCAGGTCACGGCGCATATCACGACTGGCGCTGTTTAAACGTTGTTCAAGCGCCTTGTCCATATCCACTTCTAGCACAAAACGTACGCCACCGCGCAAATCAAGCCCAAGTTTCATCGGTCTTGCACCAATATCACGCAACCACTGCGGGGTAGTCTGTGCCAAGTTCAGCGCGACCACGTAGTTCTCGCCCAAATTTTGACGCAGCACTTCCTGAGCTTTTAGCTGATCGACTGGATTGTCAAGACGCACCAGCGCACTGTTGCCCTCAAAGGTACCGTCGTGATTATTGATTCCAGCCTCTTCAAGTAAGCTTTGAGACTGAGTCAAGATACCTTCAGACAGCTGCGTACCTGCTGCTGCACTGGTAATCTGTACGGCCGGTTCATCAGGATAGAGATTAGGAGCCGCGTATATACCGGCAATGATGAGCACGACGACGATGAGTAAGTATTTCCAAGCGGGATATTGCATAATCACTTCTTTAGGTTGATAAACTACTGGCGACGCAGGCCACAAGTTAGCAGATGGGAAGTTAGCGATAACAAGGGTGTGTGACTAAATGGGGAGCTACTATATTGTTTTAGTAGTCGTACTGAATCATGCACCACTGTAATCATCCGCGATGATAGTAAAGCAAAAAACGATAAAGCGTAAAGTAATAAAGCGAAAAATGACCGTAAATAATGTACGGTCATTTTGAAGTCATTACAACTATTAATTGATAAATGCCATCAATTAGTCACAACCAATGTTTAATAATTAATGTTTAACAATCATCAAATATATCAATAATGCTTAAACGCTTTCGATAGTACCAGCGGGCAATACTGAAATAACAGAAGCACGTTGTACTTTAACGTCAGTATTGTTGTTTAAGCTCACAACCGCATAATCGCCTTCTAACGCTTTGATACGACCCATAAGACCGCCAGCAAAGATAATTTCGCTACCAACAGTCAATGAATTGACCATGGCGCGGTGCTCTTTGGTGCGTTTAGACTGCGGGCGAATCACCAAAAAGTAAAAAATGGCAAAAAATGCCACTGGCAACAAGATTTGACCAAATAGTGACGCAGCTCCGGCAGTTTCTGGCGCAGCATGGGCAGCTTGAATAAAAAAGCTCATAATTTCTCTCAGTAAGTCATAGATAAGAATAAATTTACAGGCATAGTAACAAAAAATCCCAGACTTGGTAACTGTTAATCATAGGCTAGGCATGTTTTTGTTCAGCATTTACCATACTAACCGCCAATATTTAGGCTAACCATCTTATTGCTATCATGAAAGGCAGGGTAATTAGGGGTTAAGCAGGCAGAAAAATTCAGAATATTAAGTGGATATATTCAGTGTCATGGCATGAAAATAGTAGCGTAATTAGCATGATTAACCCCGTTATCTTTTTGATATAAATAGTGGTTTGGTGTCTGATGTCAGCGTCGCTGTTACCATTAAAGGAGTTTTTAAACCGTTCTAAATGGCGCTATAATAGACTGTCTTGATCATGATTTTAAGTGCCAGATAGATAACGATTGGGTTTTATCGCTTATTATTTTCTATCTGCTACCGTCAGCCCATG
This sequence comes from Janibacter sp. CoH_79_TC_3, assembly GCF_058197955.1. NCBI lineage: Bacteria > Bacillati > Actinomycetota > Actinomycetes > Micrococcales > Intrasporangiaceae > Janibacter > Janibacter sp. CoH_79_TC_3. Next base: position 60,226 of record NZ_JBXWIV010000007.1, on the reverse strand, counting down.
ATATATTGTGACTTCCTTTTTCTTCTTTGTTTAGGTTACCTAACTTGTTTACCTCTTTTATGTCTGTACCTCGCTTATACCGTCTGCGCGCCTGTCGTAAAGACGCATCTGCTGAACCTCCCCCGACGATGCGTAGCGATACTCGATTGAGTATCAAATCTTTTCTGTTGTTAACTGCGATAACGCTGCTGCCGCAAACCGTTTGGGCAGCTGAAGCAATGGCAGACCCAAGCGCAAGCAGCGTGCTACTACTCATCTTGTTTGTACTCGTAGCGATTGGCATCTCATTTATTTGTTCGTTGGCAGAGGCCGCATTACTCAGTATGACCCCGTCATATATTGCTGACATTCAAGAAAGCAATCCAAAAAAAGCCAACATGCTAAAACGCTTAAAGGTTGATAATATCGATCAGTCGTTGGCAGCTATCTTAACCTTAAATACCGTAGCGCATACTTTAGGTTCTATTGGCGCTGGTGCGCAGGCGACGATTGTCTTTGGTAGCGCTTGGTTTGGACTTTTCTCTGCAGTTATGACCTTGGCCATTTTGTTTTTGTCAGAAATTATGCCAAAAACACTTGGAACCATATATTGGCGTCAATTGGGCGGACTGGTTGCTTATTTTGTCCGCGGTATTATTTTGCTGTTATATCCACTTATTTGGTTTTCAGAAAAATTAACCAAATTGCTAGTACGCGGCAAAGAACCGCAGGCGTTTAGCCGTCGTGAGTTTGCAGCACTTGCCAGCATTGGTGAAGAGTCAGGACAAATCGACCCCTTGGAGTCGCGTATCATTCGTAACTTATTGGCATTTGGTGCCATTAAAGTTGAAGATATCATGACCCCGCGTTCGGTGATGCTGGCGTTTGAAGAACATAAAACCGTTGCTGATCTGCTAGTTGACCGACCAAAACTTACTTTTTCTCGTTTACCAATTTATGATGGTGATTTAGACAATATCACCGGTTTTGTATTAAAAACCGACATGCTATTGGCAAAGTTCAACAATGCTGCCCACAAACCACTGACAGATTATAAACGCGACATTACCTTTGTATTTTCAAAGATGAAATTGTTTGATTTGTTAGAGTTGATGCTAAAAAACCGTCTTCACATTGCGATTACCGTTGGTGAGTATGGCGAAGTCAAAGGCTTAGTAACCTTGGAAGATGTGTTTGAGACCTTGTTGGGTCTTGAGATTGTCGATGAAATAGATCGCGTCGAAGACATGCAAGCGTTAGCTCGGCAGATGATGGACAGACGCGTTGAGCGCTTGGGTATGAAGCTGAGTGATGACGAGCAGTATGAAGACATTCATACCGAGGATAAAAATTAGAAACACCGACATTAGAAACATCGCTATTAAAAACATTGCTATTAAAAACATTGCTATTAGAAATACAGCTATTCAAAATACCTTGCATTAAGCGACTTAAACTGTCTTAAACCATCAATTATAAGGTGTTGAGATGGTTTTTATACGTTCACAATGTATTGAATGCAAACAGCCATTTTAGAGTGACATTCGCAATAATTAAACAGGGTGTCACATGGCTGTGAGAATTTAGTGATAGTCTAAATTATCGTAACAAAACGCTGCTTAAAATCTTAGATTTAACCAGATGTAAGATAGCTAATTTATAAACGTATGACTTATTACTATACTTAATTTCATAAAAGTATAATTTATAAAAGTACGATTTGGTTTTAGTTTATATGATAATTTTTATCTACGAGAGCAGTAATTAATAATTAAATGATACATCACCGTTAAGCATCATGATGGCATGATGAAAACTATGCATGACCATAACGACAATAGTATCACTAAGGAATAGCATGAAAAAATTATGGGGAAAAGGGCTGTTGGCCTTATTGATGAAAAGTGCTAGCGTGACTGCGATAATGGCGGCTGCCAGCACTATGACTATTAGCGCGCAAGCGGCAACCATGACCGAATCATTGGTACAAAACTACGTTGCCGCCATGAAATCAGCTGCCAATAGCCAAAACACCAATCAAGTGGCGCGTTTGGTCTCTGATGATGCCTTGATTTCAATGTCAAGAAAAGGCAAGTCTACCAGCCTCGACAAAGATGCTTATCTAAAATTATTGCAAAACAGTTGGAGTAATACCTCAAATTACCGCTACGATATCAATGTGGATAATATTGTCATTACCGGTGATCAAGCAAAAGCCAATGTCACTACTAATGAAAGCTGGGTAAAAGACGGACAAAAAGTCTCATTTGTTACGACATCGAGAGTGACGCTTACCTTATCGACCGGTAATGCAGTACTTTTACGCGCTGTCTCACAAGTAGCGATCAATTAGCTATAAGCAGGCCATCATCAACAGCGCTAGTTAATGAATTGTATAAATCATGCCGCTATTTAGCCATTGAAAGATAGGGCGGATTAAATTCTGTCCATTATCTTTCATAATAGGCTGGTCTTTGTTTGAGATTGCGTACTATACTGTCGATTAACTTTATTTTATCACTTATTGTTGTTAGGAAACTTCCACTATCATGTCTACTGTGTCATCAAAATCTCGCTCATTTATCGCTTTACCACTGACACTTGCGGTGTCAACTTTACTTATCAGTGCTTGTAGTAATACCTCGGCGGTGAAGAAGACGGGTGCGACCGGCAGCTCAGCTGTGGTTGCGAAGCGTCCTGTCAATCAAGCTGCTAAGCCAAGTACTGGCGCTGATTACTCAACAGCGTTCTTAGATGCTGAGAGCTTAGATGAGCTGGCTGATTTATTAGAAGCCACCGACATGACGATGGTTGAAGGCAATAAACTTGCCATTCAACAATATGGTGACTTGTGGAATCGCTTACGCGCAGGCTACCGTATGAATGGTGGTCAGCCTGTTTATAATCAGCGTATTGAAGCGCAAAAAGGTTGGTTTACCAGTCGTCAAGACTATCTTAACCGTTTGACCGCCCGTGCCAGTCGCTATATTTACCATACGGTACGAGAAGCTGAGCGCCGTAATATTCCAACTGAACTTGCGTTATTGCCTGTGATTGAAAGCTCCTACGATCCAAGTGGTACCAGTAGTGCGGCAGCTGCAGGTTTATGGCAGTTTATCCCAAGTACAGGGCGTATCTATGGTCTAAATCAAAGTAGCACTTACGATGGTCGCCGTGATGTCATCGAATCAACCCGTGCCGCTTATGACTTTTTGACCGCACTGCATAACCAGTTTGGTAGTTGGGAGCTAGCACTAGCCGCTTATAACGCCGGTCCTGGTCGAGTACAAAAAGCCATTGATGCCAATGCTGCTGCGGGATTGCCAACGGATTACTGGTCGCTAAGATTACCGACTGAAACCATGAACTATGTGCCGCGATTTTTAGCGGTTGCCGAAATCGTCGCTAAGCCTGAGCAATATGGCGTTTATCTGCCTGCTATCGCTAACCGTCAGCATTTCCGTAGTGTGCCGGTCAACTATGGCGTCAGCTTAGCCGAAGTTTCGCAGACAACTGGTGTCAGTTATGATGAATTGGAAAGATTGAACACGGCACTGACGTCAGCTCGTATCGATGCATCAGGTCCGCAGCGTGTTATTATTCCTAATGATGTCAGCTTGACGACGGATGCGAAACTGAGCGCCTTAAGAGGTAATGGTAGTAGTAATGTGATTGCTTCTAGTAACACCAGTAGCAATGTTGCTACCGCGCCAAGCTACTCAGGCTCTACTTCTACTACGCCGAGCTACAATAATAAACCTTATACTGGCGGCACATCATTGCCTTCTACGGGTAGCGCGCTTGCTGAATATGCCGCGAGTGCCAGTGTACCGCAGCAAACCACCAGCTATATTCCGCCGACGGTTTCACCGACGAGCAGCTCTGTTTATAGCAGCAATACCTCATTCCGTACTGAGCCGCCACTGACTTCGGCAGAAACCAAAAAGATTAATGCCGAGCTAAAAAGCAGCAACAGTTTACCGACCACATCGGCACAAATTACGCAAAACAATACCATCATTCAAGAACCGCCGTTAAGTAAAGCGGAACGTGACTTTATTGCCAGTCAAATTCGTATTAGTACACCTGAAACCAATGTCATCAATGCAGATGGTAATATCAACCTATCAGCAGTACAGACGCAGCAGTCAGTGTTAGAAGCCAGTGGTAAAGAAAAGAAACTGAGCTTCCCAAAAACCTCGGTCAGCAAACCAAAACCACAAGGTACACGCAGTACTTATACCGTAAAACGTGGCGATACCTTGGCAAATATCGCCAGTCGTTCGGGTGTCAACTGGCGTGATATTGCTGAATGGAACCAGATTGATGCTAGCGCTAATCTATTAGCGGGCAGTACGTTATATCTATATAATGCCAAATCGATTGAACCCTTGAGTAGTGCGAGCAATACAGCAGCCAGTCAGCCAGAAAGCTATGTGGTACAAAGCGGTGATACCCTTATCGGTACAGCCAATCGCTTTGGTTTGTCAGTGACTCAGCTAGCAACTTATAATAATCTGAGCAGTAGAGCGGACTTGCTACGTGGTCAAAAACTATGGCTGGTTCCTGGTAAAGTAACCGCGCCTGCGACCACACCTGCAGCGCCATCGACCAAACCTACTAAGTCGAGTGCGGCAACCAAAAACTATAAAGTCAAACCTGGTGATGGTTTGATTGCTTTGTCACGCCAGTTTAATGTGCCGACTACTACCTTGGCGACGTTAAATAATATTCGTACGACCGATTCACTATATGTTGGTCAGAACTTAAAAGTACCAGCTAATGTAGAATTTACGACTGCGCCTACTACGTCTAATAGTGTGGCTAGCAGCACATCGAGCAGTACTAGCAGCAATACTCCTGCTAGTAGCTCAAGCTCAGTGGCAACGACCAACTATAAAGTCAAATCAGGTGATACTTTAATCGGTATCGCAAATAGCGTTGGCATTAGTCCTGAAGAACTGGCAGCCGTAAATACTAACTTTGATGCCAAAGCGCGATTGCAACGTGGTCAAACGATTAAAGTACCTGTTACCAAAGATTTGGTAGATCGTCAGCTTAACGACAAGGCAGTCAGCTATAAAGTCAAATCAGGCGATACCTTGACGGGCGTTGCGCAGCGTTACAATATTGGATTGGGCGATTTAGCAGCTGCCAATAACTTGAAAACTAATTCCAATTTAATATTGGGTCGTACGATTACCATTCCTGCTAATGGGACAGTGAGCGCTTCTAGTACAGCTAATAGTAATGCTAGTAGCAGCAGTAACAGTAATAAAGGCAGCAGCAGCGCCAGTGCAGAAGCCACTAGTAGTACTGCTAGCGGTAAAAAGCTTGGCAATACTGAGAGCTATAAAGTTAAATCGGGAGATGGCCTTATTGCGCTAGCGCGTCAGTTTGGCATCTCGGTAGAAGACTTAGCGGCTACTAACGATTTAGCGACTAACGCCCAGTTGCAACGTGGTCAAACCATTAAAGTACCAAAAGCGACGGTCAGCTATACCGTTGGTTCAGGCGATAACTTGATTGGATTGGCGCGTAAATACGGCGTCTCAACCAAAGAGCTTGCGGATATGAATAATATCGCTGTAGATACTATGCTACAACGCGGTCAACGTCTAACCGTACCGAATCGCTAATATATAATGTAATCGCATTTAACAAATTTTAAGCATTAAAAAAAGCTGCTCTTCATAGAGCAGCTTTTTTATTGCAAAAGTTTTATAGGTATTTTATTTACAAGCTTTTACTAAAAATATTTTAAAAAGAAAGCTGATTAAACCGTCTGCGTTTTAATGGTTTCAAGATAACTTCTAATATTACTCACATAATGCATCGCTTGACCATAACGGCTATTTGAGGCTCTGTTTTCAGATAAGTAGGCATATATATTGGCCCAGCTTTTATCATCGATACCATTGGCATTCAATTTACGCTGGATACCTTTTACGGCATTTGGACCCATATTATAAGCGGCAAGGGCAAACCAGATGCGGTCGGTCTTTGGTACATCAGCGAAATCGGCTTTCATTTGCTCCAAATAGCGAGCGCCACCACCGATACTTTGGTAAGGGTCAACGCGGTCGGAGACGCCCATCGCTTTGGCAGTATTATTGGTCAGCATCATTAGGCCGCGTACCCCTGTCGGTGAGACAGCATTAGCATCAAGATGTGACTCTTGATAGCCCATTGCCACCAGCAACTCCCAATCATGGTTGTAATTGCGCGCTTGCTCTTCAAACGACGATTGATAGTCGGGTAATTTCTCTATCAGGGTCTTTTTAAAATGGTCTTGGCTATAAGCATCTTTTAATAAATTTTGATTATAAAATGCCGCCAATTTCTGTGTGTGTTCAAGCTTCATGCTATCACATAAGAAATAACTGGCTTTTTGTGATAACGGATCATTGGCTGAATTAAACGTCCAACTGACTTTAGGGTGTAAACCATTTTTGGTCAAGCTGGCGTCATAGCCGCAGCTGACATTGACTGACGATAAATTCATCTGGCTTTTTAGCTGAGTGCTGGCTGTGGTCAATGCCATATCGGCATCGCCTGATTTTAAAGCGTTGAGCGCTGCATCTTCACTGGCATAAGCCTTTAGCTCGATTTTTACCCCGAGCTCATCAGCATAACTATGCACTAAGTCGTAGCCAAAACCATGCTGAAAGCCATCAGTCGCAAAGTAAGTACTATCGCCTGGCACAGCAGCAATGGTCAGAGTTTTCTCTAACATGACATGCTCATAAGCTGGTATGGGCGCGCCCATTGTCGTCAGACTCTCAGCAGGTAGAGAGAGCAGGGCAATACTAGATATTTGCGCCAATTTTTTGGTCTTGGCGAAACGAGTCACTTTAATAGGTGCAACGGCTGGAACGATGTTACTTTTGGTACTTAGCAAGCGTTTAGAAGGCTGCAGTATATATGATATACGGCGTTTAGCCCCTCGCGCAGATGCTTTCGCACGATAAGTAATTCGCTGCATGGATGTCTCCTGATTTTAGCCATCCTGCATACCACAAAACGCTGTGTCAATTTATGCTGCTTATATATGCTTATCAAAAGCGTATTACTATATAAGCGGCATGAACTGTCGTTGCATTTTAGATAATATTGTCCTTATAAATAAAATAAGTACAATGTCATCTTGTTTAAATATAGTTGGACTAACATTCGTTATATAAGCGTTAGCACTCAAATCTTTCAATCAGCTAGCCAATACTTAATGTCATCTTTTTTTAAACTTTTTTCAAAATAGAAATCGTTTTGAACACTATTCTAAAAAAAAGACGCACCACACCGCGAAGGCTATAAATCGGATGATTCCTTCATCGATGCTAGGTTGGCTATTGAATAAAAGACCCGTTACTCAACTATCGTAAACATAGGTAAGGTCATGAATAAATTATTGAGACAAAAACGTTGCATAAGCGCGGTACAGCTGTACTTAATCGTTGCAACGCTCATATTATTAATCAGCTACTCTTTAAATAGGTTGTAGTAGAGTAAATGGTCGATAATACGTACTGTCCAGCGATAAAAACAAGCAAACACTTTCTAACTACTCACTAAATATAAGTAGAAAATAGGGCTTGCCTTAGCAGTATCGCGACGCTAAAACAAAGCAGAATATCTAATAAAAAAATAGTTTATTAGACAATAAATACTGTTTAGCACCATAACCGGAAGCTATAAAAATGGGAAGTCTCATGACAAGACATTCTTTCTTCAGGTACTAATATGCGGATATTTACTATATTATTCAAGTAGGGTTAATAAATTAGCGATAAAACTTAACAATAGCACTATAAACGGTAAAAAACCGCCTCGTTTTCATTAATTCACTGACAATAAGCGTCAAAAAAAGTGATTGCCATAGGAAATAAAATGCTTGTACTGCGTTTAAAATTAGTGCCAAAACAACGAAAAATTTACTAAAACTGCTTAATCATCAGGCTGGATTGTCGATATCTATAAAAGTCACTGGTAAGCCAAATTGCTGCGCAATGATATCGCCCAATGCCTGGATACCACCACGTTCTGTCGCATGATGACCGCAAGCAAAATAATCAATACCAAGCTCACGGGCAATATGCGTGGTACGCTCTGATATTTCACCGGAGATAAAAGCATCGCAGCCCATCAGTGCCGCTTGTTCAATCATATCTTGCGCGCCGCCGGTACAGATACCCACGCGTTCAATAAGTCTATTATTTTGCGTATCAGATTGATTGCTATCTGAAGTTTGATAATGAGCAGAGATATGCAGTGGCAGGCGTCCTAGCGCGTCGGTAATCTGCGTAATAAGACTTTGGGCATTCTGCGGTGTGCAATTGGCAATATTACCAACCGGATGTGATTCGCTAGGATAAAGGGCGCTAATGATGGTCATATCAAGTTGCTCAGCCAGTTTGGCGTTATTGCCAATGTGAGGATGGGCATCAAGTGGCAGATGATAGCCAATCAAAGAGATACCATGTTGCATGAGCTTGCGGATACGTTGACCTTTCATGCCGGTTATGGGTGCAGGCTCGCCTTTCCAAAAATAACCGTGATGCACCAAAATGGCATCGGCTTTGTCAGCAATCGCCGCATCAATCAACGCTTCACATGCAGTGACACCAGTAACGATGCGCTGAATAGGTCGACCACCATCTACCTGTAAACCATTGGGCGCATAGTCTTTAAAGGCTGCTGCTGATAGGTATTCGTCACAAAAATCTGTTAAGGCTTGAGCGTTAATCGTCGTATTTGAAAGTTGGTTTGAAGGTTCGGCTAAGCTATTATGTTCGTTCATAGAGTTTCCTTATAATTATTGCGGCTTTTCACTATTTTGCTCTTTTACAGCTTCGATTATAGCTTCGATTTTTTACTGTTTAAATGGTTGAAGTTTGTATGTTAAATAATCAAAATATCTATTTATAAAAACACCTATCTATAAATGATACATGTTATAAATCATCAGGGCTTTATCATTGCTATTTTAGCATGGTGCTGTAAGAGAGTAGACAAGGCGAATAACTGAAACGGTACACGATGCGTTACTATTTGTCGGTGTTGCCAGTTATAATTTGCATACCTGAATCTATATAATTTATAACCCTAAAATTATTCAAGCTGGCGTTAATCATTTCTAATCACATCTGATTGATTAGACGTGTATTCGCTGATTCACCCTTCATTATTTTATAAAAATGGTTTTATAAAAATAGTTTTCAAAAATATAGAGGTTTTTATATGTCGTCATCTCGAAACGCCAATGACAAGGCTGGTCTGGTAAAATGGTTACCTTGGATTTTGTTGCTGATAGTGATTGCAGCATTTATCTGGTTGTTTACGAGTATGAAAACGGCATCAGAGCAAGCATGGGAGCCACCTAGAACCACGCCCGCTGAGCAGCAAGCGTCGACGCCTGTTTCCGATACACCGGCACCGATTTCTTCTTATCATAATGGCGTTGCTCGCGCCTCACAGTCGGTAGTCAATATTTATACCACCCAAACGATGGCCGAGCATCCTTATATGAATGATCCGGTGCTGCGCCGCTTCTTTGAGTTCCACGGCGCACCCTCAGAAGAGCAGGGTAATACCAATTTAGGCTCGGGTGTGATTGTCTCAGAAGATGGTTATATCGTGACCAATGCCCATGTGATCGAAAAAGCGGATGAGATTACTGTGGCCTTTAATGATGGGCGCAAGAGCCGTGCTAAGCTTATTGGCACGGATCCAGACAGTGATTTGGCAGTGATTAAAGTCGATATGACGGGTCTAACACCACTTGGCTTCCGTAAAGAACCTACGCTAGTTGGCGATGTTACATTGGCGATTGGCAATCCATTTGGTGTCGGACAGACGGTAACCCAAGGTATTATTTCAGCGACAGGACGTACAGGTCTTGGGGTCAATAAGTTTGAAGACTTTATCCAAACCGATGCCGCTATTAATCCGGGTAACTCGGGTGGCGCATTGGTTGACGCTTTTGGTGAATTGGTTGGTATCAATACCGCTATCTACTCACGTTCTGGTGGCTCGATGGGTATTGGTTTTGCCATTCCTACTGCTATCGTTGAGCAAGTGATGAACGCTATTATTAAAGACGGTAAGGTCAGCCGTGGTTGGTTAGGGATTGAGATACAGTCACAATTACGTGACCCAACGCAGCTAGAAACCTCAACTGGGGTAGAAGTGCTGAACGTCGTTCCTAAGAGCCCTGCTGCTAAAAGCGGTTTACGTATCGGCGATGTTATCCTGACGATTGACGGTATTGAGATGACGGATGCCAATACCTTGATTCAATATGTCGCTCGTAAAGCACCGAATACTACATTAAACGCGCAAATCTTACGCCGCGGTAAAAACGCGCAAGTGAAGATATTGTTAGAGGAACGTCCGGCGCAAGAGCCGATGGCGCGCCCTGTTGTCATTCAGGATGAAACGCTTGGCGGTATGGGCGATCCGAATCTACAAGGTGAAAGACAAGAGATGCCAATGATGTCAGAAGCCGAGCGTGACCGTATGCGTGAAGAGTTATTACAGCTGTTTGAAAGAGATGGCGCACCTTTATAAGCAAATTTATAACGGCATGCTCCATAAAATAAAGTTTAAGCAAACAGTTTTAGAGTGTTATAAATAATAAAAAAGCGCGCTATCTTGTAGATAACGCGCTTTTTTTATTAGACTTTTAATGTTTAATAATAGCTTTACTAATTTAGCAGCTATTTTTCTATTAACTCATGATTGATATAAATCACCCCTTGCACGCGACAGCAGCAGGGCAGGATTTCATCTTCTTCAATCATAGCAAGTGGCTCAAACGGATAATCAATAACGTGTGAGCTGGCAATGCGCTTGATACGGCAACTGCCACAGTAGCCTTCCTTACACTGATAATTGACATCATGTCCGGTGCGTAGCAATCCATCGAGCAGACTTTCGTCATCATGCAAGTAGAATTGCTTCTTACTCGTCATTACCCAAGTCATAATTTTATCCTATTTATATCCCTAACTTTTTTATGTCCTATCATTTTGGAATCTCTAAACGATACTCTTTAAAAAGCTATTGTCTACAACTCTACTCTATAACTCAAAATCATCAAAATCGCTGTCTGATAAGTCTGAATCAATTTGACCGACCAAGTACGAGCTGATTTCTGTCTCTTGCGGTGCCACTTGGACATTGTCAGAAGACAACCAGGTATTAATCCAAGGAATCGGATTTGATTTAGAATTGGGGAATGCCACTGGCAAGCCAACCGCTTCCATACGTAAGTTGGTGATATATTCGATATATTGGCAAAGGATGTCTTTGTTTAGACCAATCATTGAACCGTCTTTGAACAGATAACCCGCCCATTCTTTTTCTTGCTCAGCCGCTCTGGTAAAGATATCAATGCTTTCTTGATAGCACTCATAGGCAATATCGACCATTTCTGGGTCATCTCTGCCATTGCGCATCAAGTTCAAGATATGCTGCGTACCGGTTAAATGTAGCGCCTCATCACGAGCAATGAGCTTAATAATTTTGGCATTACCTTCCATTAGCTTGCGCTCAGCAAAGGCAAACGAGCAGGCGAACGACACGTAAAAGCGAATGGCTTCTAAGACGTTAACGGCCATCAAGCATAAATAAAGCTGTTTTTTCAGCGATTTCAAACTAACCGTCACTTCTTTGCCATTGATGGTATGCGTGCCAGCACCATACATATTGTAGAGCTGTGAATCGTAGTACAAATCATCATAGTACTTAGCGATGTCGGCAGCGCGCCCTAAAATGTGCTCATTTTGCATGATGTCATCAAAGACAATACCTGGATCATTGACGATATTACGAATGATATGGGTATAGCTGCGCGAGTGAATGGTCTCAGAAAACGTCCACGTCTCAATCCACGTTTCAAGCTCAGGAATAGACACCAATGGCAACAGTACCACGTTTGGGCTACGACCTTGGATAGAGTCGAGTAGCGTCTGATACTTTAGGTTACTGATAAAGATATGCTGCTCATGTGACGATAGATTGCCATAATCCATACGGTCTTTTGACACATCAACTTCTTCTGGACGCCAAAAGAAGGACAGCTGCTTTTCAATCAACTGCTCAAAGACAGGGTGCTTTTGCTGATCATAACGCGCCACGTTGACCGGATTACCAAAGAACATGGGTTCGAGCAAAGCATTATTTGGTTTTTGCGAAAAGATTGAGTAAGTCATCGTGCCACCTTTATAAGTTATACAAATGGTTAATCTAAAATTGGATATGCGGTTTTAACAATGCGGTTTTAAAAGTATCAGCAAAATGGGTTATAGGCTCTGTATTATAAATTCTCTAGTGATATTTGTGTTGGTTCGTGTCCATCATTCATATAGGCTTTAAATATCTCGCTAAGCTCACTATCATCCAATCCTTCTAGCTCATCGATAGCGCTCTTACGCAGCGTACTTAAGTCTATGTCTGCGGCTTTCTGTGTTTCTTTTTTTGTTGGTTTCTTGACTGGTTTTTTTGCCTGTTTTGGCGCGTCCATCTTTGGCATTGCGCTGCTATTCAATTGCTGACGAACTTCCTCGATATCGACTTCTACTTGCACGATATGCGAGCCACCATCGTTTAGGTCGGAAAATACGTTAGGGATAAACAAACCACCGTCTTTGATGATTGCGGTATATTGCACGTCTATGACCTCCGTCATTTTTATTCTTTGTGTGTTTCAATTATGGTTGGCGCGATACAAGGCTTTCATATACCTTATTGTTTTCTCTTTTGCCTACGGCTAGCACATAAACCACCACTACGTCATCTTTGACGGTATAAACCAGACGATAGCCTATGGTGCGTAATTTAATTTTATAGGCGTCTGTATGTCCTGAGAGTTTTGACGCAGGAACACGAGGGTTTGCTAAGCGCTGCTGTAATTTTTTCTTAAACTGCTGCTGAATACTGGGCGCTAACTTTTTCCATTCTTTTAACGCGAGAGGATGAAACTCAAGATTATAAGTCATCCAACGTTACCTTTATAGGTGTTTGCCCGTCATTCATCCGTGCGCTAACCGTTTGGCTTAATGCCATATCGTCCATCGCTTCCATCATGCGCTCAAACATATCTGTGGAAACTAAGTAAGCGACAGGTTTATTGTGATTTAAAATAGCAATAGACTCACCATCCGACTGTTTAATCAGTGCCGAAGGGTTGGTCTTGAGTTCTGAGATACTGGCTGTCTGTGTCGCAAATATTGGTTGCATGATTCATTCTCTACTAATATTAAGCTCTAAATATAGGGCTAATATTAGCACGAAAATTAGGTCTTAATTGTTAATCTATATATTTTGTAGGGTGCGCCTCGCGCACCTTTAAACATAATTTCTATATCATCGGTGCGCTGGGCGCATCCTACGATTTGTTAGTGTATTTTTCTTGGATTTAAAGTCTCAGGAAATAAATCGTCAATAGAACCTTTTTTAGGATAGGCTTTATTAATTGAATACATAAGTTCCTCCCAAGTATCAGCTGCTCGCATTAAACCAATGATGCTATGTAAATGCATTTCAAGTGCTTTTCTGCCTTGATTTTCTGATAAATGCTGATGATCTCTATGTTTTGTAGTACCTTTCTCATCTCTTGAATTTAGTTTTTTGAGCTCATCGACTAATCCTGCTGCCATACGACCATATACAATATCATTAGTGTATCTTCCAACAACACCTGGTCTATCGAACGTGCTCCATTTCCAATTCTTTAGCCTAAAGATCTGCTCATAATATTCATCTGGGAATGTCTTAGTCCATGCAATAAGATCTTTACTTATATATTCATTAAGAATTGCCTGCAAAGCTTCTGCTTTACGAATATTTTGATAACCAGTAGCTTCATCTACCAACGCAATAATGCCAACTTTGGCTAATGATCTAATAATTATAGACGCTTGTATGACTGTCTCTTTCTGATTTTTATGAATTACTGTTCCAGCTTCGTCTGCTAGTATATAAAGTTCACAGACCAATGGAATAATTATTGCATCAAAACCTTGAAAGCTTCTGCCATTTTCGTCCTGATAAGATATCTTCTCTTTTATATTATTAAGTTCACTAGACACATATGGTTGTAAGTTTTTAGCATCCATAAAAGAAGGTGTATCTGGCAATCGTGCATTACCTCTACTTTCTCTACCTAATGCTTTAAATACATCTGAATGTTTAATTATCCGTCTACCATCGTTAAGAACAGCACACTCTAACTCAACATCAGCAATCTTCATTGTGCCTGTATATTCTGAAACTAGCATAAAAAATCCTTTTCATATTAGCTGACATAGTAGCAAACAGCGGATTTAACCCAAAAGCCAAACCCGCCATTCATCGCTTACTTAAATCTTACATGCACCGCCAGCACAATCATCTTCCATATCCGCTTGGGCATCGTTCGCACCATCACGGGTGTTATGGTAGTACAAAGTTTTCACGCCAAGCTTATACGCCGTCAACAAGTCTTTTAGCAATACTTTCATCGGTACACGCTGACCATCAAAGCGCGTTGGGTCATAGTTGGTATTGGCAGAGATACTTTGATCGACGAACTTTTGCATGATAGCAACCAGCTTTAGGTAACCGTCATTGTTCGGCATTTGCCATAATAGCTCGTACTGATCTTTTAGCTTATCAATCTCAGGCACGACTTGCTTGAGGATGCCATCTTTTGACGCTTTGATAGAGACCAGACCGCGTGGTGGCTCGATACCGTTAGTCGCGTTGGCAATCTGACTAGAAGTCTCAGACGGCATCAAGGCAGTTAGGGTAGAGTTGCGTAGACCGTGAGTGGTGATCTCAGTGCGTAGCGTTTCCCAATCGAGATGTAGCGGCTCTTGGCAGATTTTATCCAAGTCTTTTTTATAGGTATCAATCGGCAAGATACCTTGTGAGTAGGTGGTCTCATTAAAGGCAGGGCACGCGCCTTGCTCTTTTGCCAATTTGTTTGACGCTTTCAAGAGGTAGTACTGTAGCGCTTCAAACGTTTGATGGGTTAGACCAAGCGCGCTGTCGTCTGAATAGCGGACGCCATTTTTAGCCAAATAATAGGCATAGTTAATCACGCCCACACCTAAGGTACGGCGACGCATACTGCCATTTTCAGCTGCTTTTACTGGATAGTCTTGATAGTCGAGCAGGGCATCAAGGGCGCGGACGATTAATTCTGCTGGCTCTTCGATATCACTAACGTTTTCAACTTTACCCAAGTTGACCGCTGATAGCGTACAAAGGGCGATTTCACCAGTTTCGTCATTGATGTTATCAAGTGGTTTGGTTGGTAGGGCGATTTCCATACATAGGTTTGACTGGCGAATCGGCGCAACTGTCGCATCAAATGGGCTATGGGTATTGCAATGGTCGACGTTTTGGATGTAAATACGACCGGTGCTGGCGCGTTCTTGCATCATCAGACTAAACAGCTCAGTTGCTGGAATTTGACGGCTACGAATGCTTGGGTCATTTTCGTACTTGGTGTATAGCTCTTCGAATTTGTCTTGATCTTCGAAGAACGCATCATACAAGCCCGGGGTGTCGCTTGGTGAAAATAGCGAGATATCTTGACCTTTAATCAAGCGGGTATACATGGTCTTATTTAACTGAACGCCATAGTCCATATGACGGACACGGTTGTCTTCGACGCCGCGGTTGTTTTTGAGTACCAATAACGACTCAACTTCTAAATGCCATAATGGGTAAAATAACGTCGCTGCACCGCCACGCACGCCACCTTGTGAGCAGCATTTCACCGCAGTCTGGAACAGTTTGTAGAATGGGATACAACCAGTATGTTGGGCTTCACCGCCACGGATTGGGCTACCAAGGGCGCGGATACGACCAGCATTAATGCCAATACCAGCACGCTGAGACACATAGCGTACGATGGCGCTGGTGGTAGCGTTGATAGAGTCTAGGCTATCACCACATTCAATCAACACGCACGAGCTAAACTGGCGCGATGGCGTACGCACACCTGACATGATAGGCGTAGGTAGAGATATTTTGAATTGTGAGGTCGCATCATAGAAGCGCTTCACATAATTGAGACGCTCTGACTTTTCATAGCTGGCAAATAGACACATACCGACCAGCATATATAAGAACTGCGGGCTCTCATAAACGGTCTTGCTGACGCGGTCTTGTACCAAGTATTTGCCCGCCATTTGCTCAACGGCAGCATACGCAAGAGTCATATCGCGCCAGTGGTCAAGATACTCTTCTAATTCATCAAATTCAGCACGGCTATAATCGGCTAGGATATGCTGATCGTATTTACCAGCATCAGTTAGCTTTTTGACATGATCATACAGATGCGGCGGGGTGAATTTATTATAAGCAATCTTACGTAAATGGAAGATGGCCAAACGCGCGGCTAAATACTGATAGTCAGGCGTGGTTTCAGAGATAAGGTCAGCGGCAGACTTGATGATAGTCTCATGGATATCACGAGTTTTGATACCTTCATAAAATTGAATGTGCGACTTTAGCTCCACTTGTGATACTGACACATTATCTAAATCATGAGCAGCCCACTCGATAACCTTGTGAATCTTGTCTAAATCAATAGGCTCTAAACGTCCATCACGTTTGGTTACTTGGATTTTATCGATATGTGTCATGCTGACCTCGTAAGTTGATTGCTTGGCAATTAATTTATAATGATGTTTATAGTGTTACTTATAGTAATGCGGCGCGGTTAATACCGGCGGGCATTCTTTATCACGCTATCTTTATTACGCTATAACATCCTGTCACGGCAGAGTGTTTTTTTAGGCAAAACGATGCCATTGCTCATAGTGATGGTTGAAATCACTGAGCACTACATATAGCGTATTTGTTAGTAGGTGGACACAATATAGCGGGAAAATTTTCAAAATGCTATATTGATTTTAGCGGCAAACTATGTTGACCAGAGGGTAAAGCGTGTCCGAATTTTGGCAAAGGACGATGGGATAAGGGTTAGACGCCAATAAGAAAAATAATAAAAGTTTTGTAAAAAATGGCGCGGATTTGCTTTTTATTGTTGGCTAAATTAACGAGCACAAATCTGCTGAATAGTGCGTATATTTCGGGTGGAGATTGTACCCCAGACAATAAAAAATCGCCACCCATATGAGTGACGATTCGGACGAAAAACGGGCTGGTTTTTCTTAAATTGATAAAACTGTCGTTAGACGACCATGCGTACGGTTTTTGCATTATCGAGTGACGCATAAAGCGTGTTTACTTGCTCAACGGTGGTCAAGTATAAATTGGCACGTACCGAATGGAAGCGTCCTGTTTTTGATGGTTTAACTTCCAT
The DNA here is from genome assembly GCF_058197955.1 of Janibacter sp. CoH_79_TC_3. Taxonomy (NCBI): domain Bacteria; kingdom Bacillati; phylum Actinomycetota; class Actinomycetes; order Micrococcales; family Intrasporangiaceae; genus Janibacter; species Janibacter sp. CoH_79_TC_3. The sequence continues at coordinate 42,927 of NZ_JBXWIV010000007.1, read as the reverse complement.
AGACGCTAAATCAAACTCTGGAAACTGGCTACCAAGGATAAGCTTCACTTCATTGAGTAAGTTATCATGCTCGCCTTCATGACCGATGATGCTGAGTGGGTAGTTCATCGGGAACTGCCACAGTTCAGGATTTTGCACATCGGTTTTTTTGCCTTTTAAAACACCGTCATTGGCGACCAATTCTGTCACTTTGACTTCTCTTTTAGGCGTTTGATTTGGATTACTGCCTTGATTTTCGATGTTTAGGTTGCCAGTGTCTTTTGGATCATCAGTCATGATGTGGTCCTTATTATTTATTGAAATATGAGTTACGTGGATAAGCGCTTTATTCACCATTTATAAGGGCATTAAGCATATTATTCAAGTGTTTTGATAGTGATAACTCATATTAAAACCGTTATTTTTTATAAGCACATACCGCCACATAATCGCCGCGATCATAACCTTCGATGACGTCTTGTACTTTGTCATTGGCATACATAGGATGGGTCAATAGGGTCTGCGCATATTCAAAATCGACGAAACCATTGGCTTGCATTAGCGCGATTTTCTCATCAGAGGTACGCCAGTTTGCTGATTTAACGAGTTCGATAGGATAAGGGTCAGCAGGGGAGATGTGCTCGAGTAATGGATGCTCCCACGTGTCTAACGAGCTGGCCAAATTGTATAAGCTAGCAAAGCCGCTTTCTTTTGGCACATCAATCAGGATAAGCTTACCGCCAGTCTTTAAAGCATCAAACGCCTTTTTAATACAGGTATCTAAGTCATTGATATAGCTGACGCTGCCATTAAACATGATGATGTCAAACTTATTGGGCTCAATCTCACAGGTTTCCGCAGGGCTGATATCTACTTGTAAGCCGCGCTTTTCAGCAACTTCTGCCATGTCTTTTGATGGCTCGATACCGTGCGTGATATGAATGCCGTAATCTTTGGCTAACAATGATTCGAAAAGTCCGCTACCACAGCCGATAGACAATATTTCGCTGTCTTTATCTAAGAAATAGGCAACCAGTTTTAGCTCGCTGGTCAGTAAGTTTTGGTTGTCAAAAAACCAGCTGTCATACGCGCTTGCGTGTTCATCGAATGCGGCCATTAAGTCTCTCCTTGAGTATGTTGGTTATTATATTGAGGAATTAGTCGGATTTTTGAATATGAAAGTACAGGCTATGATAAATCTAACGCCTGTTGCCAAAAATTAACTTCCATACGCGCGGCAGTGTTAAATAACCGTTGAAATTTGTCTGTTTGAGCAGGGCTAGCATCGGCTAACAGCGTATTAATCTGCGCTTCATTTTGCGCGGTAATTACTTGAAAGTCATCACTGGAAAACACATCAATCCATGGCTGGTAAGGGTTGCCCGTGATAAAACCTTGCTCTTTGATATGCTTGCCAATTTCAGCATAACCCATCAAGCAAGGCGCAATCGTAGCATATAGCTCGGCCAGTGAGCCTGACATAGCAGCGTCTAATATATAGCGGCTATAGGCGATGGTTACGGCAGATTCAGCAGCACTCTCTACTTCATCAAGTGGTATATTCCACTGACGACAGAAATCCAGATACATGCCGATTTCCATATCGAGCATGGCGTTGATACCTGCTTGACCGACGCGCATTTGTGCCAGCGTGTCACTCTTATAGACGCTTAGCGCCATCACGCGGGTATAGTGAATTAAGTATAAATAGTCTTGGATGAGGTAGTGACGAAAGCTGTCAGGGGCGAGCGTACCTGCCGCCAATTGCTTGACGAAATCATGCTGAATATAGTCATCCCATGACGGGCAATTGTGACGTAGCGTTTGGTAATCCATAGTTTTTATTTACTTTTATAAAACGCGAGCAAGCAAATGACAGAAAACGAGAAGAGATAGGGCACAGAAAATTTGCCAGTCTAATTTAAATAGATTGGCAAAATATAAAGTAAATGTGACTTATATATCGACACGCTTGTTTCCTACGTCAGTGCTAACTGCATCAGGTTCGCGGGTAACTCTCAGCCATGATTTTGATTATACTTAAAACGCCAAAATCAAAGCACCCCGACAAGGTTTATTTTTTAATAATAAATATAAAATTCAGATATAGTCAGTTAAAAATAAAAGCGATACGTTATAGCTGTGTGCGACTGGTATAAATTTTCCTTGCTTGCTGTTATCACAGAGGCTACGAAAAACTCATCCTAGTCGCACTGTATAGATTTGAAAGTAATTCTAATAGCGTTGAGCTACTGTTGAAGTAGTTCGTGTTTAAGCAGCTCAGCTATATGATAGGCGAACTCAGTCATCATTAGCAAGTGATGTCCAAACAACCATCAATAAAAGCAACTTAGATTTAAAAATCTATTTTTTATCGAGCTGTTCAATAGAAGTATGGTAGAGCATGAGCATGGCTTTAAAACGGCGCTCATATAAGCCTTCTGCATACAGAAGCTCCACACTTAAGCTATCAATCACGCCTAGATAAGCATCGCTATACAGCTCTAGCTGCTCAGAGTCTAGCTGATAAGGCTGTAGAGCCAGCTGTATTTGTTCCGTCAGTACCTCAATATAAACGTTAAAAGTTGCCGCACTGGTATCAGTCAGAAGCACAGGTGCGGCATAGGCCATGCGAATTAAAAACCGTAAGGTAATCGCGCTTTCGTAACGCGCTTTAAAAGCATGGCAATACGCTTCACCGGGAGCAGGAAATTCACTAACCGTCGCAAAGCATGATTTAATAAATGTACATTCTGACTCAAGTGCATCTTGTAGTAACTCCAAAAATATGGCTTCTTTACTGACAAAATGCGTATAGAGAGAGGCTTTGCGGATACCCACAGCCTTGGCAATATCACTGAGTGATGCGCCCTCGTAGCCGTACATAAAGAAAGGCTCAAACGCGGCATCAATAATACGTTGCTTAGCGTTTGAGCGTGGTTTATGGCTTTGCATAAGCCTCCTCTAATGATGTTGTGGCGACAGTAGTATAAGGTTTTAAGCTTCTAGAACCGAGATAGACCAATGCTAAAATAATTGGTCCCATGGCACCTAGCAAAATTAGCCAATATAAGGTGTTATTCTGGACCAGTTGTCCCGCGATGGGTGTGGCAGTGGATGAGAGTAACATAGGAATGGCGCCCAATAAAGCCGCGCTTGAACCCAAAGCGCTACGCTGTGAGTCCATTGCAATCGCCATCAACGTCGCTTCTAATACGCCGAGACCAAACAATCCCAATGCTATGCCGATGACAATACCGACCAAACCCATCGATAGCAGATAAGCGACGATACATACGGCACTACCGAGCATCATGACACCGGCACCGATTAATGCCAAATGTGATGCTGATATTCTTTTGACCAAATAAGCGGTAGAAGAAGCGCCTAAAATTAAACTGATGCTGGTCAAGCCAAAGACAAAACCAAATTGCTCTAGGCTAAGACCGTAGTCGGTTTGATAAACATAAGCAGAACCACCGATGTAGGCAAACAAAAAGAAATACACCGCAGATAGCGCAAATAGGTTAAAAACAAAGGTTTTGTTCTTTAATATGCCAACATAAATGCTGCTGATGTTTTTTATATTTAATTGAATGCGCTTGTCTTTTGGCAAGGTTTCTTTGATATTCAACAGCGTATTAATCAGTACGATCATACCTAACACCGCCAGAATAAACATAACGCCGCGCCAACCATAATGCGCACCGACGATACCGCCGATTGCTGGCGCGACGATTGGGCCTAGTGCCACAATGGTATTTAATAAAGCATAAATTTGTGCAGCTTTTGATCCATCGACGAGATCACGTACCATGCTCATCACCACTACGATAGCCATCGATGCGCCAAGACCTTGCAAAATGCGGGCAAAGATTAGGCTTTCAATACTTTGTGACCACATCGCCCATACTGAAGCGCCAATATACGCCAACAAGCCTGCAAATAATGGTGCTATTCGCCCTATGGCATCAGATACAGGACCAAATACCAGCTGTCCTAAACCCATAAAGATAAGAAAGACGGTCAACGTGACTTGCGTGGTGGCGTAGGAGGTATTGAGGTCTGTTGCCATATTTGGCATTGAGGCCAAATACATGTCAATCGCTGCAGGGCCAAGCGCTACAATGATGGCAAGAGAGGTGATTATTTTCAAGCTGATTTGTTTATTCATAAGAGTGCACTATTAACTATTTATCTATTTAATTTTTTAGCTACCGAACGGTAGGTAGTTATACTCGCTATTTTAAATAAAGGCAATATTCTTATGAATTAATTGCTTATGTAATGCTATAGCGGCTCAATATTTAATGGATAAAAACTAATAGCTATTAAATAACAGCCATCAAATAGCCGGCATCAAATAACAAGCACAAAAAAGCTGAGACATGCTCAGCTTTTTTAGTTTGTCATTAAGAATGTTGATATGTGCTTAGCACATACTATTTCAATTAGTCATTTTCAAGGAAAGAGCGTAAATGCTCAGAACGTGATGGATGACGCAATTTACGTAGTGCTTTTGCTTCAATCTGACGGATACGCTCACGTGTCACATCAAACTGCTTACCAACTTCCTCTAACGTATGATCGGTTGGCATATCGATACCAAAACGCATTTTTAGCACACGTGCTTCACGCTCAGTCAGATTACCCAATACGTCACGCGTGGCTTCACGCAGACCAGCTGCGGTCGCATCATCAACAGGGCTTGAAATCGTACCATCTTCGATAAAGTCACCTAGGTGTGAGTCTTCATCGTCACCGATAGGCGTCTCCATAGAGATAGGCTCTTTGGCAATCTTTAGCACTTTACGGACTTTAACTTCGTCCATCTCTAAGCGTTCGCCTAATTCCTCAGGCGTTGGCTCGCGACCCATCTCTTGCAGCAATTGACGTGAGACACGGTTTATCTTGTTAATGGTCTCAATCATATGCACAGGGATACGAATCGTGCGTGCTTGGTCAGCGATAGAGCGGGTAATCGCCTGACGAATCCACCAAGTAGCATAGGTCGAGAATTTATAACCACGGCGGTATTCAAATTTATCGACCGCTTTCATCAGACCGATATTACCTTCTTGGATTAAGTCCAAGAACTGTAGACCACGGTTGGTATATTTCTTAGCGATAGAAATTACCAGACGTAGGTTAGCTTCGACCATCTCTTTCTTGGCACGGCGCGCTTTGGCTTCACCAACCGCCATACGACGGGCAACGTCTTTCATGTCGTGAATTTTCATGTCGAGCTGTTGCTCGTAATCACGAATTTTACGTTGTAGTAAAATCACATCGTCAGCGACTTTTTCTAGCGTACCCGCAAAAGCAGGCTTACCTTTGATACGCTCAATGAGCCAATCAACGTTGGTTTCATTGCTAGGGAAAGTTTTACGGAACTCATCGCGCGGCATACGACCACGGCGAATGACCAAACGCATGATTTGACGCTCTTGTTTACGCACATCATCATAAACATCATGCATGATAGCCATGACTTGGTCTGACAAACGATTGTTTAGCTTGAGCATCATAAAGCGTTCAGCAAGTAAAGAATACGCAGTATCGGCTTCTACGCTACCACGGCCATAATCAAGCAAGGCTTGTTTGGCTTTGATAAATAAGTGTTCGATCTCTTCTAGGCGCAGACGTACTTCTTCTGGATCGATACCGCCGGTTTCTTCTTCGGCTTCTTCTTCAACTTCTTCTTCGTCTTCGTCATCATCATCGCGCGCCGCTTTTACTTTGGCTTTGATAACAGGCGGGTTTTCCTTTTCTTCTTTAATACGCTCGCGCTCTTCTTTCGCCGCTTCTTTGGCTTCTTGGGCAGCGATCTTGTCTGCTTCAGTTTCAGGATCTAAAAAACCAGTGATAACATCAGACAGTTTTTTCTCACCATCTTGTACTTTTTGATACTCGTCAAGGACGAACTGCACTGTGCCCGGCCAGTAAGACATGGCATGCTGCACGTCACGAATACCTTCTTCGATACGCTTGGCGATGGCAATCTCGCCCTCACGGGTTAAGAGATCAACCGTACCCATTTCACGCATATACATACGCACAGGGTCAGTAGTGCGACCAGGATCGGTCTCAACTGCTGCTAATACTGCGGCTGCCTCATCGGCTGCTGATTCGTCATCATTTGAATCATCGTTCATCAAGATGTCATCGGCATCGGGCGCAGATTCAAAAATTTTAATGCCAACGTCCGTTAGCATTTGCACGATATCTTCAATCTGATCACTTTCAGTAATAGAGTCGGGCAGTTGGTCATTCACCTCAGCATAGGTCAAATACCCTTGCTCTTTACCCATTTGGATTAAGGTGGCCAGTTGAGATGTGGACTTAGAAACTGACTTATCGTTCATAAATACTCGCTTGCTTGTATCGGACATTTTTATATTGTGACTCGCTATCGCTCGCTGGGTGCGTTGATATAATCAATCGATTCATCAAGATATGGCGTAAAGGTTGTCAATAATAACAAAAATGAGTGGATATGAATAAAGGCTCAAAATACTACAATTACAATACTAAAAAACCGCTAAAAATTGGTCATGCGCAAAATACTTCAAAATCATATTATCTAAAAAATACTATTAATTAAAAAACAACACTACCTAAGAATACTGTGAGCTAAAAAATGGCAATCCAAAAATACGGCGTTTTAAAACTTATCTTTTAAAAAGCGCATTTAAAAATGTATACCTAAAGCTGTGTTTTTACCTAAAACAGTGCTTAATGATGCGGGTTTATCGTCATCTATTAAGTCGTGCTATAAATAGTTAGCGACACAGTTTAACACAAACCAGCATAATCAAGCACGAGCTAGTGATGCTCGCTGCTATTTATCTACCAATTATTTTTCACCCATTGGTTTTTTATCAGTAGCCTAATTGAGGGCTGTATATGCAACTTGGCATAATCATTAATAGTGGGGGCAACTGCGATGCTTTTAAAGGGTTGCTGCCTATAAATAAAATATAGGACGTGTCATAGAATAGCCGTTAAGATTTCACCGTTGCCATTTGTGCCGATTGTTCTGCTTGCTGAGCGCGTAACCAGTCATTTAATAATTGTGATTGCTTACGGACAATCGCCAGCTTTATATTGTCAGGGTTTTTCACCAAATCTTGGATTTTTTTCTTCATATGCCGTTCAATCAACTGGCTGACCAATTCCTCAACCAAACCATCAAGGCTTAAGATATTGCGCGTGGTAAGCGCTTTATAAAATCCGCCCCAATCGCGGCTAAGCGTCTCTTGGGTTGTTGGTTTGACATTGGATAAAATAAAGTGTGCCGCTGCATTGACGTCTTTTGGCAGATAATTAAGACAGCGCTTAATGGTGCTGACGATATCGAGCAGAGCATTATCTTGCAAGTCCTCCCACGCTAGTGGACGCAATGTATCGGCAGAGGCTTTTTGTTTAATATGAGCCGGCAGCTGTAACTCATTAATACCTGCCTGCTGCCAAATGGCTTCGATAGGGTCATCACTTAAGGCGCGCGGTTGGAATAAAAAGCACAGCTGCAGCTGCTGACTGATGGTCATATCACCATCAAAATCTAGCAGCGCGTCTTTAGCATCTTTGTTCTGATTGCGTTTACCGCCAAGCTTTTGATAAATATCATTGTTCAAAAGATAGCGAAAGCTACTGCCTTTAGGTAGAGCGGTGGTCAACGCCCGTACCTGTGACATAAGCTTGGCTTTACCTTCGGCCAAGGTCAAGTCATAACGCTCACTTAAATAGGCAAAAATATACTGTGATAGCGGCATGGCAGTAGCGATTTGTTCGCGCATCGCATCTGCACCCTGACTTTTAATAAAAGTATCAGGGTCATGATTGTTAGGTAAGGTTAAAAACCGCAGCTCTTTATCATCGCCAAGCACGGGCAGAGCGACTTCAAGGGTACGCCAAGCGGCTTTTTGCCCCGCGCTATCACCATCGAAGCTCAATGTCAGGGTAGGGTTTAATGTCAATAGCCGTGATATTTGACTCTCATTAATCGCCGTACCCATAGAAGCAATGGCACCATAGATACCAGCTTGATAAAGGGCAATGACATCCATATAGCCTTCGACCACCAGCCAATCATTTGCGCGCTGCTGGCGAGATTCATAGTAGCCGTATAGTACGTGCTGCTTATGGAAAACGGGTGAGTCAGAGGAGTTGATATATTTGGGCTTCACTTCGTCATCGAGCGCGCGACCACCAAAACCAATGGTACGACCTTGGTTATCGCGAATCGGGAAAATAACCCGATCACGAAGCAAGTCGTAATCACGCCCTGATTCTGATTTGCGTACTAAGCCTAATGCTTTAAGGCCTTCAATATCCTGCGGGAATTGATGCTCAAGATGCTGCCAACCAAATGGCGCATAGCCAAGACCAAAGGTTTCAAAAATATCTTCTGTGATACCGCGTGATAAAAAATAATGGTTGGCATGCGGATGAATGGTGAGATTGTGCTGATAAAACTGCTGTATCTGCTCTAATAGCTCATAAAGATTGCCGTCTTTATCAGAGGCACTATTGTCATCGTAGAGAGCGGTAGTATCAGCATCATTAGTCAACCATGCAGGCGGATAGCCATTATCAGCTTGATGCTCTGTATTATAAGCATCTGAACCATAATCATCCGCCATATAAGGCATAGAGTCATAGGAACCTAGTGGCGGGTAGTTCTCATAGCTATTGCTATTATTATAATTACTATCGTTATAATCCGATTGCACATGCCCTGATGACGTATCAGCAGATACTTGCTCAGTGTTTGAATGTTTTTTCGGTGTGTGAGTTGCTACTACGGGCTTTACAATTGGCTGTTTTTTACTACGCTGATAGCTGACATTTTGCTGCTCTTCTTTTGGCACTTCGATGCCCGTTTGTTTGGACAGCTCATTAACCGCTTCGATAAAAGTTAAGTTTTCATAATCACGTAAAAAACTGATGGCATTACCACCGACACTACAGCCAAAGCAGTGATAGATGTTTTTTTGCGGATTGACATAAAAAGAGGGCGACTTTTCGCCATGAAACGGGCAGCAGCCTTTGTACTCACTACCGGCACGTTTAAGCGTGGTATGACGCCCAATGATACTGATTAAGTCAGCTTGGCTATTTAATTGCTCAAGAATATGATTTGGGATGCTCATGCAAAAAACAGTTTACCATAGGTCAATTATTTTGGAACAGACAGATTAAGCGATATATAGCAAAACAAGGCCAACAGAATGTTGACCTTGTTTTTGATGATAGGCGCTAAGCGTCTAAAATAGACGAGAGTAGTATCAGCCTACTCAGCAGGTAATGTGGTACGGCGTACAGGATTGACGTTTTGTGGATCGACATCGGCTTCTCTGGCGGCATCGCCGGTGCTCGATTGACTGGTCACGCGTTCAGCTGATGCTTCAGGTAAACCTAAGCCAACATTGATACCGCTATTAGCGCGCTTAGGAGACATATTTAGAGGTGCATTAGCATTGGCTGCTGCCGCATTATCACTTGGCAATCTTAATTGGCTGGCATTACGGATCACTTGGGTTTTGGTAGCACCATTGTAATCGCCTGTCGCAACTGAGGTGTCTTTGTTAAAGCGGTTCAATTGCCCAAAGGTCAATTTAGTAAACAAAGTGCGCTCACGTTTGGTATTGAGTTTGACGCGTCCATCAGCGCTGAGCATATTTGGATAGTTGATTTGCAACAGAGTTTTATATTCTTTTGCCAAGTCGTCAAGACCGAGTTTTTCATGGCTATAAGCCAATACTGCAAGGGCGTTAGGCACAGATTCACTTAATGGATAATATTGGAACACCCACTTGGCACGGTTTACCGCAGCGACATAGGCTTCGCGCTCGATATACCAGTTTGCCGCGCTCATCTCACTTTCGGCGAACTGATTATAGATAAAGGTCATGCGCTGTGCGGCGTCAGGCGCATAAGGGCTGTTAGGGTATTTATTGATAAGCTCTTGGAAATTAGCAAAGGCAATACGCAAATACGCGGTATCACGCTCAGCTTGATTGAGCTTAAACAGTTTTAAGCCTTCTGATGAGCCTTGCATATTGGCCACGCCGCGTACGTAGTAAGCATAGCTGACTTGCGGATTAGAAGGATATAGGTTAATGAATTGCTCAGCGCTGGCTGCAGCGGTCTCAAACTTGCCACTTTCGTATTGGGCGTACATCATATCGAGCAATGCTTGCTCGGCATATTGTCCGGTTGGATAGAAGGTGCGAAGATTGGTTAAATCTTCGATAGCTTGCGTGTAGCGACCTTTATCAATCTGGGCGATGGCTTCGTTATAATAACCTTGCTCTGACTTCTCAGCAGTTTCAACCGCATCCACGTCTTTACCGCCAGTGAGGTTTTTAAACGTTTGACAACCCACCAAGTTAACGCTTAGCGCAAGTAGGGTGATTGAGGACAGTTTGATAAACGTATTGCCAACAGCTTGCATACTTCTTCTCCGACACAAGACGCGTAATAGCAGCGACGCTATTAGGCTAAATAGTAAAAGGGTAATAAAGGTAATAATAAAAAACGATGCTTGCGGCATCCGCTAACTGTCTGCTATCGAGTAGGCGCTATCAATAAGCACACTCATTATCAACATGATTTTTATCGAATGCAATTTTGCCAATGTTAATAACATCAATTATTTTAAAATTCTTATTTTAAAAATTCAGTGCCACAGCATACAGCAAAACATGGCTTACTTTATAGAATAACGTTTGCTTCGTCTATTTTTTCGTTATCTATTTTGTAGTTAAACGACCAATACTTTATATATGGTTGCACTAATGCTTTATGTATGGTGGCCATGGTGACATTGTTCCGTAGTTTAGCATGAGCCGCCGTCACGAGCGATATTGAATATGGCTGACAGGAGCAAATATACAGTAAATTACAGCCAAGTCATATTTTAGAGAGTTAATAGACCGCGTAACCTACATCACCTCAGCGCTAAACAGCCATCTCATGACAATCGTATGACAGTGATAAAATTATAGATAACACACAGCTTCTGTAGGGCTTAGACGTTCAGCGTGTTACACTATGACGATGTGACTGTTGCTTTTTTTGACCTTGTTTATTTTTAATGGTCAGTAAGCGCTAGTCTGCTTCCTTATGAAGTCGGCTTACAAAACCGTAAGCGACTTTGCTATGTATGAATCCGCTATGAATAATGATGCTATGACGACTAAACTACCTAAAAATAAATCCCTAGATGCTGATCTTTCAACATCAGAAGTGCTAACCGCCCAAGAGCTATCGGCGCAAAAATTAGCCATGAAAGCTTTACCAACGAAAGGTTCACCTGTGCAAAAATCAACGATGCCAAATGAGTTATTAGAGGAAAATGAGCTGCTTGATGACAATGAAAGTGCGCTCGATGAGCAGATACAAGATATCTCCGATGACGATGACGAGCTCGATGAATTGATGGACGGCGACGTGATTGATGATGAAGATGAGGAAAGCGATGGTGCCGCGCCAGTCGCTGGGCAAGCGGTTCCTGTCATCATTGATGTTACACATACGGTAATAGAAGACGAAGCGGGTTTACGTATTGATAAACTGGCGTCAAAAATATTTACCGATTTTTCACGTGTACAGCTACAAGGTTGGATTGGTGATGGCAGCTTGCTCTATAACGGTAGTGTACAAAAGCCAAAAATTCGCGTCAAAGCTGGTGATATCTTGCATTTATCGACGACCCTAGAGCAGCATAGTGAAGATCAGCCAGAGAATATCGACCTCGAGGTGGTTTATGAAGATGATGATGTCTTAGTGATTAATAAACCTGTCGGTATGGTTGTCCATCCTGGTGCTGGCAATCAGACGGGTACCTTGGTGAATGCGCTCCTATATCATTATCCGCAGCAGCACCATCTGCCGCGTGCCGGATTGGTACACCGTATTGATAAAGATACCTCAGGGCTATTGCTAATTGGTAAAACCAAGCCCGCGCAAATGGCATTGATGGAGCAGCTAAAAGACAAGTCTGTCTATCGTCATTATCAATGTGTGGTCGCAGGGGATGCGGCAAGTTTATTGCGTCATCGCCGTATTGACGCGCCGATTGGTCGCCATCGCAATCAGCGTACCAAAATGACGGTGATGACGGCAGGTCGTGAGGCAGTCACGCATTTATTAACCGTGACCCCGCTTAACGATAACTATTGTTTAGTGGACGTCAGTCTGGAGACAGGACGTACACACCAAATTCGTGTGCATCTTAGTCATATTACCTATCCGATAGTCGGTGACCGCGTATACGGTGGTCGTCGTCAATTGCGTGCGGGTTTAACAGAAGTGCAGCGTCAAGCGATTAATAATTTCCCGCGCCAAGCCTTGCATGCCTATACCTTAGGTTTCGTTCATCCAACGACGGGCGAAGATATCGAAGTCACAACACCAATTCCTGAAGACATGCAGCAATTGATGGCGGTCTTAAGCGATGGTTATGACGAAGAATAATCATTAATGACTTAATGATGTTTATTTAAGAAGCATAAATTAGCGGTAATGCTTTAATAATAACGATAAAACTGGTGCGCCGACCATGCCTAGCATAACAAACAATCTGCCTATTACCTTGCTCGCTCAGCTTGATGACGTGGCGGTTTTCCAAACCGCCGCTTTTACTAGCGATGATAATAACGGTGCTAGTGCAGTTAATTTAAAAGATTATCGCCCAACAGACGAGAAAAGTCAGACAAGTTATGGCTCGTTAAATTTAGGCTTGCATGTTAATGATAACGCTAAAAAAGTCTTAGACAATCGCATGCGTCTATTAACGGCTATCAATGAGCAATTAACAGAAAAGCAGCTCAAGCCTATTAATAGCTTGTACTGGGTCAATCAGGTTCATGGTAATCATATCCATGACATTGACAAGACAGCGCTCAGTATGGAGCCTATGGCTGCCGATGCCATGGTCAGCCAACAAGCGGACTTGGGGCTTGCGATTATGACCGCCGATTGTGTGCCGATAGTTCTATACCAGCCAGCAACGGGGCAGATAGCTGCTATCCATGCAGGCTGGCAAGGGCTGGCATGCGGTGTCATAAAAGCAACGGCTGAGCGCTTTAGCGGTGCTGAACCAATCATGGCATGGATTGGGGTTTGTATCAGTCAAGAAAACTATGAAGTCGGCAGGCAAGTACGAGATAAGCTGCTGGCAGGCTGTATCGATAATCAGGCTTTATTAATGCAGCATTTAGAGAGCTTTGAAGAACGTTACGTCTTAGCTACTGAGACGGATAAAATTAAGCTGAACTTACCAAGGCTTGCCGCTGATCAATTAAATAGCGCAGGAATTATAGTCAGCAATGATTCCGCTGTACCTTGCAGCTATGCTGACCCACATTATTATTCTTATCGGCGTCAAACGCATCTTGGGCAGCCTGCAACAGGACGTATGGCATTGATTATTAGCCGCAGCGCTTCTATAAAGTAGTTATGCCATAATAAATACGCTAGTTTTCTCGATTAGTTAAGAGTTCTGGTCATATTGCGATAGTTCACCGGACTCCCTTCTTTATTTTCTATTTTTACTTCATTTTTAATTGCCATTATTAGAGTTTGTATGAATACATCTGTCACAGCGTCTGCCATTTCAACCCATGATAATGATGTTGCCAACTTATCGATGGCTGTTATCTACCATAGTAACTACGGCCATACCAAACGCGTCGCCGAAGCGGTGGTGATGGGTGCGCGTCAGCAATTAGCGGAAACACAGGTCAAGGCGGTCGATGTTCATGATGTCGATTGGGATTTTTTGGATCAAGCTGATTTACTGGTGTTTGGTAGCGCCGTGTATATGGGCAGCGTGACGGCAGGTTTTAAGACTTTTATGGATGAGACCTCCAAACGTTGGTATCATCGGAAATGGGAAGGGAAGTGGGCAGCAGGTTTTGCCAATTCAGGGGGTCTTAGCGGTGATAAGCTTGCCGTCCTACAGCAGATTTGTCTCTATACCATGCAACATGGGATGAATTGGATAGGTATGCCGCTAATGCCAACGGGTCACGAAGCGCATGACTTAAACCGTCTCTCAAGTTTTTTGGGTTTGATGACCCAGTCGCTTGACGGCCCACCTGAGAAAACACCCGGAGAAGGCGATATCAATACCGCTATTTGGTTTGGCGACCATTTGGCTAAGACCATTATTAAACATCAGCCTAAACCACAAATAGCAGCTTCTGACAGTTAGAGTAAGCAGTCGCTATAGATAATTTATTAAGCGTAAAACATAAAAGCAGATATCCATCCGGTATCTGCTTTTTTATTGGTTTTATGGCGCGTTATTTTGTATTGAGACTTTATCAAAGATACTTTGAGTAGAAATAGTTTTAGTAGGCGCGGTGGTATCAGAAGCAGGTGCAGTCGTAGCGTATATGCTGTCAACAATGACCGCTTTGGCGGGAACAGTTTGTATAGGAACGTTTTTTACAGGGATGGGACTCTCGACAAATTGAAAAGATTGGCAAGCTGTCAAAGGCATCGTCGCTGCAAGTAACGTTATAAAGGCAAATGATTTCATAAAACATCTCAGGCGATAAGTAGCACCATTAAAATAGTGCAACGTTAAAATAGCGCTCATCATAAACAAAATAAGGTAAGACGCAAAAGAGGATTTGTTAGTAATACAATAATTTTCCTCGAAATCAGGCTGTCACTAACTCATAGCTATGTATCTATTATGTACGCTCAAAATTATCAAAAACAACTAATAAAGACAAGTTTTAGAATATAAATCACTCTATATATTCGTTTTCATAAATAAATTAAGTGTTAATACGACTTTAGTAATTGTTTTTAAAGGGATTTATTGTATTATTTATAATTATAATATAAAAAAGCATATCATCTAACTAAGAGTTAGCATGGATTCAACGTTTCTTTAAGTTTTGTAAAAACATGCAGTAAATGAGTTACTATTCAAGTAATAGTAGTGAAATAGTCTTACATTAGTGAGGTGAGTAGACATTCTTTAGTAACTATATTCAATAGCTATATTTATTAACTACTTTTATTAAGTTGTTTTTATCACACTCCTTTATTAAGCATTTATGGACGATTTGCTACATCATTTAATGGACTATTCGTTGAGTATGACCAGTCGTAAGACTTTACTCAATATCATTTGCTCAACATCAAATGCCTCGTCCCAACAATAATTACAACACCCTAGGTGCCAGCTATATGAGGATATTATGAAGCCACTTTCTGTGATGTTATCGATGCTTGTCATTGGTATGACCTCCAGTGCCGTGATGGCTGAAGGTGCTAACCTTCCTAATGCCAACTTACCCAATGCTAGCTTGCCTAATGTAAGCCCTGCCAATAGCGAGCTTGTCAATCGCGGTGCCTACATTGCTCGTGCTGCTGACTGTATGGCCTGCCATGGCGAGAACTACACTGGCGGTACAGCGATTGAAACTCCGATGGGAGATATTTATTCAACCAATATTACCCCTTCTAAACGTTACGGTATCGGCAATTATACCGAAGCGGATCTAAAGAACGCTCTACAAAAGGGTCGTGCGCCCAGCCATATGCTGTATCCGGCCATGCCGTACCCTTCTTATAGTGGTATGAAAGAAGAAGACATCAGCGCATTGTTTGCTTATTTGCAAACTGTACCGGCCGTTGATGAAGCCCCTAAGCAAAAAACTGACCTGCCATTTCCTTTTAACATCCGTAGCTTAATGCTTGGTTGGAATTTCCTCAATATACCGTCAACTGAAAAGCGTGACGGGCTTAATGAGACGCAAAAACGTGGTGAATATCTGGTCAACAATCTAGAGCATTGCGGTACTTGTCATACCCCGCGTAATAGCACTATGGGTTTTGATAAAAAAATGTATTTATCAGGCGCGCAGCTCGGTCATTGGCATGCGCCAAATATCACACCTGATGAATCAAGTGGTATTGGCAGTTGGAGTGAGCAAGATATTGTCACTTATCTACGTACCGGCGAGCTTGATCAGCGTGCCTATGCTGGTGGTCCGATGGGTGAAGCAGTCGCGCACAGTACGCGTTATCTAAAAAATGAAGATTTGAACGCGATTGCCTCTTATCTAAAAGCCGTACCTGCTATTCAAACCGATGACAAGGTATCTGCTGTCAATGTGGCACGTTTACCAACACCCATCAATGAATCCATCACTCATGACTTGCTTGCGCAAAAAGACTACTTAGCCCAAGCAAAAGCAGAAGTTAGCAGCGGTAGTAATTCACCAAAAGCCTTATATCTAGCAGCATGTGGTAGTTGTCATGGGGTCGACGGTTATGGTCAGCCTGATGCACGTTATGCGCCTATCGTTGGATTGAGTAGTCTTCGCCGCGAAAAGCCTGATGCGCTTGTCAATATGATTCTTCACGGTGTAGAAGGGGCGACGAATACGTCACCTATCATGCCAGGATTCTCAGAAGAGCTGAACAGCGAACAGATTGCTGGCATTACCAACTACGTCCGTACCAGTTTTGGTGGTCATGCAAATAGTGAGGTAAGTGCTGCCGATATCGATCGCATCGCGACGACAGGCGTCGATAAGCCCTTCTTAATTAAGTACGCGGGCTTACTGGCGATTATCGGTATTATCGTCGCTATTTTTGTCATTATATTTATTATACGAGCCATTTTACGTTCTAAGCGCCGTCGTTAATGACAAACTAGCTATCAGTCATGACTTTTATCATTACGATTTTGATTTAATTTATTTAAATTGGGGCTGTGCAGATAGCAAGAGATTGAATAAAACAGCGGGTTATTAATCTTACAAATGCGTTTTAGACCATCATTATAAGACAGGGATTAATTGGAATACGGTAAGTAGGGCAGTTTGGCAAATAAACGCAGAATTAGACCAAGCTGAAAGTTGATAAAAATGCTTATCGATAAAAATAAGCGCTTATTAATACAACCACTGCCTACCGTTATGCACGAACGTCTACTTCAAGGAATATTATTATGAAAGACATGCTTCAATCACCCACGCGGCGCCAACTGCTCTCGATGATTGGTAAAACAGCGGGCGCAACCGCCATGTATCAGGCGATGACGACGTTAGGATTTGCCTCAGAATCGAGCTTTAAAGAAACCATCGATCTGAAAGGTGCACCGCCGGGCGCTAGTATCGTCATTCTTGGTGCTGGTCTTGGCGGACTGACGGCGGCTTACGAGTTACGTAAAGCGGGCTATAACGTCAAAGTCCTCGAGTTCCAAAATCGTGGCGGCGGTCGTAGTTGGACACTCAACAGCGGTGATAAATATACAGAGCTTGGCGGCGAAGAAGTTACTTGCGATTTCGAAGAGGGTAATTACTTCAATGGTGGACCATGGCGTCTGCCTAGTCATCATTATGCTGTCTTCCATTACTGCAAACAGTTCGGCGTTGAGATGCAGCCATTTATTCAAACCAATGACCGCGCTTATTTGCACCGTAGTACCCATTTTAATGGTGTGCCGCAGCGCTTGGGTGATGTAAAAAATGATATCCAAGGCCATGTGTCTGAGCTTTTATCAAAAGCGGTGAATGTTGGCGGACTTGATCGCTCAGTTAATAAAGAAGATAAAGAGAAGCTACTAGAAGGCTTAAAAGGTTGGGGTGTGCTCGATAAAGATTATCGCTACCGCGCCAGCAATGCGACCAGTAAGCATCGTGGTTATAGTGTTTTTCCGGGTGGTGGCTTGATGCCTGATGAAACCCCATCAAAGCCTTTGCCTATCAGTGAGATATTAGATTCAGGCATGTGGGCAGATATTTATGGCAACCACATGACCTATGCGCATCAGCCAACGATGTTTCAGCCTGTTGGCGGTATGGGTAAAATCGGCGATGCGTTCACTCGCGAATGCCGCGATATGATTGAGTTTAATGCCAAAGTTACTAAGATTCATCAAGATGAAAACGGCGTTACCGTAGATTATGTTGATAGCAACAGCCCAAATGGCGCGACCAAAACCATCCGTGCTGATTGGTGTGTCTGTAATATTCCTTTAACGGTACTGACCCAACTTGATATCAACGTCTCAAAACCCATGAAAGAAGCGATGGCAGCGGTACCTTATGAGACTTCTTATAAAGTAGGCTTAGAGTTCAATCGCCGCTTTTGGGAAGAGGATGAGTGGATTTATGGCGGTTTGACTTATACTGATATGCCTATTGCACAGATTGCTTATCCTTCAGAAAATATGTTCAAAGACGGTACGGGGGTGTTATTAGGTGCGTATGGCTATGGTCCAACGTCTTATAAATTTAATACTTTAACCCCGCAAGAGCGCATTAATGTCGCGCTTGCCTACGGTAAATATATCCATCCTCAGTATCCAAAAGAGTTCCGTGCCGGTACGTCAGTGGTATGGCATCGTATCCCATGGACACTTGGTTGTTATGGTATTTGGAATGAGTCGACTCGTCGTCAGCATTACGACACCTTGTGCAGTATTGATAACCGTATTGTATTGACGGGCGAGCATTGCTCACACATTCCGGCATGGCAAGAAGGCGCTATTTTATCTGGTATGGATGCCGCCAAGCGCCTACACCAAAAAGCAAAAATGCTGGGTTAATATGAATAACTATAAGAATTCAGAGGCTATCATGGACAATGCAATCGTGAAGAAGGCAATCGTGAAGAAAAAAGTCATGAAAAACATGACACCCAAACTGCTGACTGTGATGTTGCTGACTGGGATGAGTAGTGCAGCACTTTTAGGCTGTAGTCAACAGTCAGATGACGTACAGACGGTGGCGAGTATACATGAGCAAGACCCCGTCACAACGGATGATTATCAAGCAAGTCGTAATACAGGCAGTTGGGGCGGCGTTTATATGAGTCGTGAGGAGCTTGCAGCACCTGCTATCAATATCGTTGATCACAGCTCACTTCCTACTATGGAAAATGATCCAAGTATTGCTGAGTGGGACGCAAAGTTTGAAGGAACAAATGCTTTTGTGACGACAGATGGTAAAAAGCTGTATCACGACTCTTGCGCTGCTTGTCATATGCATAAAGGCGAGGGCGCTTATGGCGCAGGCTATTATCCGCCACTCGCCAATAACAGCAAAATGCAATCGAAGTATTACATCATTGATATCTTAATCAATGGCTTTCGTGGCATGCCATCGTTCCATAAGATGATGAATGATGAGCAGATGGCGGCGGTCACTCAGTATGTCGTCAGTGATTTAAACGGTTTTACTGATACGGTTACCGCTGAAGATGTGGCACAGCTAAGACATGCGGTTCCGCCAGCCAGCGATCCAAGTGATGAGTAATGCAATGAGTTAATGTTTTAGCTAACAGTTTTAAGTATTGGTTTTTACTTACTTATAGCTAATTTTAACTATAAAAGTCGCACCATTCTTTGAAGTCAAAAAAAGCGCCTAATATTTATTAGACGCTTTTTTATATCTGAAATTTCGTTTCTAGGGTTTCATTAACTTGTAAAACGAAAAGTTAATTAAGCTATTTAGGGCTCGATGACCAGACAGGCGAGCGGATAGTACCCTGACCAGATTTACCAAAGGATTCGCCACCGTTCAGCGATTTGATGGTCAGTACGCCTTTACCGCCTTGCTTTGAGGCGTAAACCACGCGCTTACCATTGGGCGAAAAGCTTGGGGCTTCGTCGATACCGGTATTGCCCAAGTTGGCAGTGACTGCGCCACCACTATTCATGATGGCAGCTGAGCGACCACTTAAAAAAGCAATCTGTGAGCCATCGCTACTAAACTGCGGGCTGGTCGCATAACCACTATTTGATACTTGAGTCGTACGTCCTGAACCAAATTCATAACGATAGATGCGCGGTTTGTTAAACCCTGCACGGTCACTCACGAAGACAAAAGATTTGCCATCTGGTGCGTAGCTTGGTTGTACTTCACTGCTTGGCCAATTGGTGATACGTCGAGGCTGACCGCCACTAGCGCTCATCTCATAAATATCGGCACTACCTTCAAAGCTACTAGAAAACAGTATTTTGCTACCATCTGGTGAAAACGATGGGCTAAGATTGCTACCTGGGAATGGCGTTAATGGTGTCGCACCACCACCGCTCACGCTTTGTATATAGATAACAGGGTAAGATTTGTCGCGCTGGACTGAATAGGCGATGCGATTGCCATCAGGTGACCATGTAGGCGAGAAGATAGAGCCTGCCACCTCTGTAATAGTTTTGGCGTTTTCGCCATCAGCATCCATGATCTTTAGGCGTGATACTTTTTCTTTGCCAGTGCCAATCTCTTCGATATAGGCAATACGTCCTGAGAAGTCACCGGGAATGCCGGTGATAAGCTCATATACTTTATCAGCGATAACGTGAGCTGCATAACGCATGCTTTCTTTATTATTATCAGCAGTTAACGTTTGCTTACCTTCTATCACGCGTCCTGTTTTAACCTCAATAACTTCATAGTCGGTAACAACTTTACCGCGATTGCTTCGCGTGCTACCGATGACAAGATAAGGAATGCCCATACTTTGCCAAACCGGTAGCGTGCCTGCTAACTCGCTACTACTATGCGGCTGCTGCGGTAGGTTTTGGCTAGTGACTTTAAGCTCTGTTTTGCTTAGATCATTCGAGATAATAGACGATAAGGTAGTGTCACCGGCAAAGGGCACAAAAGCCACTTGGCTTTGCTGTACTGGAATCTCATAATCCAATTCTAAAACGACGGGTGCCGCAAAGACGCTAGGAGCAAGCATCAAGCTTGAGGTGCTGGCAAGTAAAGAGAGGCATAGTTGTTTATGGATGCGCATGACCAAATCGAACTCCTAGGTTGGGATAATGTTTGTTATAGGCTGTAAACTAACGGTTAAATGCTATCGCAGCAGATATAATTTTGTCGTAGTGATTATTAAGTCATTCAAACTAAAGTGTTAGCAATGATGTTTAAGCTAAAGTTAGCAATAATATCGTCTTAGAGCAACTGGTTAATTGCTGCCCTTGAACTGTATGGTAAAGGTAGGATATTTAGGGTCATCGGCATCAATCGGTAAGCTGCCAGTATTTAACACCGCTTGCTTAGCAGCTTCATTGACCGCGCTGTCAGGCCCTGAGGCGGAGACACTCACCACATTACCACTGGCATTGACAGTGATGGTTAAGGTGGTGCGCTGCGTCGAGCCCTTCGCTGCTGTCGGCGGATTATAGTTTCGTTTGATAAGGTTGACAATTTCACTGTTGCTGGCACCGCGGTTGCCACTTGATGCCGAGCGACTGCTGCCTTTTGCGGTACTTGAGGTCGTGGCGTCACCAGATAATGTTGATTGCCCATCATCTCCTAGGCTAAGCGTTTGACTTGCGCTGCCAGAACCACCGGTATTGATTTCTATATTTCTATCATTAGCAGTAGGGCGTTTAATCTTAGGCGGGTTATTTTGTTTGTTGCGAAAATCACCCAACCTTTTTTGCTCTTCAATAAGCTGTTGTCTTTTGTCTTGTTCAACTTGATCATGTTCTTCGAGCACAGATTCATCTAACTGCGCTGCCCATTCCGCCATATTACGCTCATAATCTTGATTTTGTTCAAGTAGACGTTGGTGTTGCTCTTCGCTCATCAACATCGGGCGACTAGCGGGGTCATTGGAATGAGTAAAAACAGGCACACGCTCAGAGTTTGGCTGAGTTTGGCTGTCGTAGCTGATACTACTATCAGTGCTATTTTCTGACATATTACTTGATGAGCCACTTGAACTGCCGTCGGTCTGCATGGCGCTGGCCGCTGCTGCACGATTGGCAATTATCTGTCCTTGCATCTCAGCCAGTTGCTCAGGGGATATCATGACGGTTTCAATAGTGCCCGCAGTCTCGACTTCCATATTCTGATAGCTATAAATCAAGATACCAATCACAAGACCATGTGCCAGTAAACTGAGCAACGTAGGCAAGGTTAGCCCGTTACCTTCAGGTTCGGTCGGCACATAAACGGTCGGTGCATTACGCATGGCACTGATACTCGAAAACAGGATACTCAAGGATACGGTACTCGAAAATAGGGCACTTAAGAACGTGAGACTGAAAAATATGAGACTGGAAAAAGAGCTTCATCAAATTATCTACTTTATTATAACCAACGGCGCTAAGAGTGGGCGATATTATAATGCAGGCGCAGGTAAAGGCGCGCCTGTCAATAGTCCTACCTTTTGAATGCCTGCTTGTTGTAAGGTTGCCATCAGGGTCATGATAGCGCCATACTGGTTATTTTGATCGGCATTAATCATCACTTGTAAAGGCTGTGCACCCACTTCGCTACTTTGAGTTTGCAGATTGGATAGCGTATCAATCAGCTCCGGCTCGCTAATCGGCAAGTCGATATTATTCTCATAACTGATAAAAATCTCGCCACTGTCCGTCAAGGACACAATCACAGGTAGCTGGCTTTGGCTCATGGTATTGGTTTGCTCTTTTGGCAAATCAACGTCGACGCCTGTAATCAGCATCGGCGCGGTGACCATAAATATCACTAGCAGCACTAACATGACGTCGATATAAGGAACAACGTTCATCTCCGCATTGAGCGCTTTTTTCTCACGGCGATAGGGACTTTGTTTCATAGACCAGTTACCTGAGTGCTTTTATTAACTGGATTGACTGGGCTTACTTGCGTACTAGGCTGCGGATTCTCGATACTAGTTTCGCGTTGTAGCATCCCCGTCATCTCATCACAGAATAAGGCACGCGAGTCGTATAGGCGGCTTGATTTGGCGGTAAAATGATTATAAGCCAATACCGCAGGAATAGCGGCAAATAGACCCATAGCAGTAGCAATCAAGGCTTCAGCAATACCGGGCGCCACAGTGGCTAACGTTGCTTGTTCGCTTTGCGACAGTCCCAAAAAGGCATTCATAATGCCCCAAACGGTACCAAATAAACCAACATAAGGTGCGACTGAGCCAATACTTGCCAGCGTCGTCAATCCTGACTCTAATAACTGCTGCTGACGTCCCAATCCCACTCGAAGCTTACGTTCAACGCCATCGATAATGTCATCTTTAGGTTGGCGTTTTTTATGCATTCTTAAGTATTCTGAAAACCCGACATAAAAAATCTGCTCAAGACCTTGGCGCTCAGGTGAACCTTGCACGCCTTGATAGAGCTTCGCCAAATCTTCTCCTGACCAAAACCAAGTTTCAAACTGTTGATCAAAGTTTTTAGCCGTACCTAAACGGGCACTCATACGAAAAATAATCACCCAACTGAGTAACGAGGCTAATAATAACAATGCCATCACAATCTGTACCAATAGACTGGCTTGGGTGATCAGGTCGACAATATTTAATGATTCAGGCATGGGTTAGGCTCATGGGTAATTAATAATAACGGCTTTTATGGGGTTGGCTAAATACTTATAGCTGCTAGAGGCGAGCAGGTATTCTCATCAGATTTTTATCCTGTCTCCTCGCCACAACCCCCTAGTGTACTGTGAAATGAGGAAAAGGTCATTTATTATAGTGTTAAAGTGTAAAATGATAAATAAAAAGCTTTGAAGTAAGAATAATAATAAAGATTGACTAAGCGCTGAAACATTGTTCGCTTAGTCACAGTTAATGGTGCTAAATTGCAGTTTTGTACCCACAAGGCACGGGTAATGATTGAATTTACACGCTAATTTCTCTAGAATGTTGCACTTTGTTACCGCTGCCTTTTGATAATGACGTCGCAATTTTTTTGCTGACGTCTTCTTTATTTTAGGCGCAATAAATTTGTTTTTTCACTAGCAAGCTGGGCGCGACACTTATGAATGCAATTGAACGCTATTTTGGAATCAATGGTGAAAACACCACGATCAAAACGGAAATTCTAGCCGGTATTACAACCTTTTTGACGATGGCTTACATCATCTTTGTAAACCCTAACGTGTTAGCCGAAGCGGGTATGGATAAAGGCGCTGTATTTGTTGCTACTTGTTTAGCAGCGGCAGTAGGCTGCTTTATTATGGGCATCTACGCAAGATTGCCGGTTGCATTAGCTCCAGGTATGGGGCTAAACGCCTTTTTCACCTATGGCGTCGTGCTTGGTATGGGCTATGCGTGGCAGACGGCGTTAGGTGCGGTATTCTTATCAGGGTGTTTATTTATCCTGTTGAGCCTATTTAAGATTCGTGAGTGGATTATTAATGCCATTCCGAACAGCCTCAAGCAAGGTATCGTCGCTGGTATCGGTGCATTTTTGGCGTTTATTGCTCTGCAAAGCTCCGGCATTATCGTGGGTCGTGATGCCACCTTAGTAATGCTCGGTGATATGACGTCATTTCCACCAATGATGGCAGCGTTTGGCTTCTTTATTATCATTGGTTTGGTCTATAAAAAAGTTCCTGGCGCGGTTACCATTGGTATCTTGCTCGTAACCATTATCAGTTTAATCACCGGTCATACGCAGTTCACTGGCATCATGTCGACGCCGCCATCGATTGCCCCGACACTCATGCAGCTTGATATTGCAGGCGCGTTTGATATCGGCATGATTAGTGTGATTTTTGCTTTCTTATTCGTTGATTTGTTTGATACCGCAGGCAGTTTGGTAGGTATCGCCAATAAAGCGGGCTTAATCGATAAAGACGGTAATATCCCCAATATGGACAAAGCGCTGCTTGCCGATTCAACGGCGACGGTTGCTGGTGCTATGTTAGGTACGTCATCGACGACCAGTTATATCGAAAGTGCCTCAGGCGTTGCCTCAGGCGGTCGTACGGGTCTGATGGCCGTGACCGTTGGCGTGATGTTTTTACTGAGTATTTTCTTTGCGCCACTCGCTGGTATGATTCCTGCTTATGCAACCGCTGGCGCGATATTTTATGTATCGGTATTGATGTTATTTACCCTAAAAGACATCAACTGGGAAGACTTAACCGAAGCCGCTCCAGTCGCTGTTGTATTGCTATTGACGCCGCTTACGTACTCTATCGCTGATGGTATTGCGCTTGGTTTTATTACCTTTACCGCCGTCAAGCTGATGACAGGTAAATTCTCTGAGATTACCATGGCTGTTTGGGTATTGACGGCTATCTTGTTGGCTAAACTGGTATTCTTATAATCGATTTAGCTATTATTTATATGGTTATAAATAGCTAAATTTATAATAGACTTAACCGTTTATAAAAACCCTCCTTATTCATTAATTGATAAGGAGGGTTTTTTTATGTTTAAAGATAAATGGTAATGGTAAATAAATCCAAATAATTGATTAGAAAAATAATTAATGGTTAATAGTAAACCTTTATCTATAACCAAAGCGTCACATTTGCGATAGCGTTAATAACCAATTGTTTTTAAAGAACATATATCTTGGTTAAAATAAGTAACAGCGGGGCTTTGAGGCTTTTTTTCATGCTACCATGACCAAGCTAAGCGCATCACCTCAATCAACGCCGTAGAGGTTTTTCTTACAGTGAATTTGCGTCATATAAGATGATAGATCCGGTTTTATTAAAAACATACTGCATCTGAGCATCACTCTCCATTCACTACTAACAAGAAGAAGGCACTAATGCCGCTTAGCTGTTCGTTGTTGCCTTTATATTGTTAACGTAGCCCGTTTAACACTAAAACGACCTACTTGATCGCTTCCAGCCTATGCTGGACTTCCTCGTTTTTTGATGGCGCTGTTGGGACTCTGATTGTTGTAAACATCCATTGATGATCATTATTCAATTTAACTGTTTAATTTAATTATTTAATTCAATAACGGTTATGAATGTCTTACAACATCACTAGAATTCCCAGCGCGCTATTTATTATGGTTTTTAGACGATAGTTATGGAGTTGTTATGAACCCAGTAGACCAGTTTACCCCGCAAGAGCCGATTTTATTTAAGCCAGCAGATTTGCTATCCCCAGACTATATTACCCAGTCGTCAGAAACGCTGCACGCTCGTATCTCACCTTTATATAGCGTTGATGAAGAGTGCTGGTTAACGCAGTTGTTGCCACTTGCCAAGCCGACTGATAGCGAACGCGAAGCGGCTGCCACGCAGACACGCCAACTGGTCGAGCACGTACGTAATGATGGCAAAGCTGTGAAAATGGTTGATTCGTTATTACTCGAATATAGCCTTGATACCCAAGAAGGTATTCTGCTGATGAGTTTGGCCGAAGCATTGATTCGAGTACCAGACAATTATACGGCTGACGCGCTGATTCATGACAAAATGAGTGTGGCAGATTGGAAAAAACACCTCAAAAATGACAATGGTTTTATTGTCAATGCCTCGACATGGGGCATGATGATGACCGGCCGTGTGGTCAGTATTGATAGCAATACTACCGCTTCAGGATTTTTGGATCGTATGACCAAAAAGATGGGTGAGCCGGTCATTCGTAGTGCGATGCAAAAAGCCATGCGTATCATGGGTCATCAGTTTGTATTGGGCGAAACCATTGAAGGGGCGAATAAAAATAGCCAACCATATCGTAATAAAGGCTATACCTATTCATTTGATATGCTAGGTGAAGCGGCCATTACCCATAAAGACGCTGAAAAATACTTCAACGATTATCTGCATGCGATTAAAGCGACTGCCAGTATCAAAGTTAAAGAGGGTATGCCAAAGCCGTCGGTATCTATTAAGCTGTCAGCCTTGCATCCGCGCTATGAAGCGACCCAAGAAGAGCAAGTCATGGGTCTATTACGTCAACGCTGCCTACTATTGATTGAAGCGGCACGAGAGGTCAATGTCGATATTAGTATCGATGCCGAGGAAGCCGACCGTCTTGAGATTTCTTTAAAGCTATTTGAGTCTCTATACCGTGATAACTTGACGGCTGATTGGGATGGCTTAGGTATTGTAGTACAAGGCTACTCTAAACGCGCGATTGCGATTTTAGTATGGTTAGCGCGCTTGGCAACTGAAGTCGGCGATCGTATTCCAGTGCGTTTGGTAAAAGGCGCGTATTGGGATACTGAGATTAAATTGGCGCAGCAAAAAGGTCTGTCAGGCTATCCAGTCTGGACACGTAAAGAAGGTACAGATACTGCCTATCTTGCTTGCGCACGCTTCTTATTATCCGAGCATTTACGCGGACTCATCTGGCCACAGTTTGCGACGCATAATGCGCACACGCTAGCGTCGATTATGACCATGAGTGCGCATCGAGATTTTGAGTTTCAGCGTCTACACGGCATGGGCGATGCGCTTTATGATCATATCCTGCAAGCCTATCAGATTCCGGTACGTATCTATGCACCGGTTGGCGCGCACAAAGACTTGTTGCCGTATTTGGTCCGTCGTTTACTTGAGAACGGTGCCAATAGCTCGTTTGTCCATCAGCTATTAGACAAGTCTTATCCAATCGACAAGCTAACCGTACATCCATACGATAAGTTATTGACCAACGATACCTTACACAATCCTGATATCCCGCTGCCGTTAGATATCTATGGTAAGCGCCGTGCCAGTTTCGGTCCCAATATCTTTGTGGAGTCACAATGGCTACCGTTTAAAGCGGCTATTGATAGCCATCTACATAAAACGTGGTCAGCGACTTCTATTATTAATGGTAAAGCGATTGCTGAATACGAAGCGGATGGTAAGACTCATAAGCTTGAATCTCAGAAAGTGCGTGCGCCTTGGAATCATGAAGTCATCGCTGGTGACGTAAAATATGCCAATGCAGATTTGGCCGTTCAAGCTATCGGTGCGGCGGTGGCAGGGCAAAGCGCGTGGCAAGCAGTACCGGCAGCGCAGCGGGCTGCTATATTGCGTAAAGTAGCGGACTTGTATGAGGAAAACTATGCGGAATTGATGGCGCTATGCCAGATTGAAGCTGGTAAAACCATGCAAGATGGTATTGATGAAATTAAAGAAGCCGTTGATTTTTGTCGCTTTTATGCCGACGAAGCAGAACGTTTAGACACTGTAGTGCATGAGTTCACCGATTTGTCTGGTAAAGATTCTCGTCAAGTTTATAAAGCACGCGGTACTTTCGTATGTATCAGCCCTTGGAACTTCCCATTGGCGATCTATACGGGTCAAATCGTGGCAGCACTAGCAGCAGGCAATACTGTGGTGGCTAAGCCTGCTGAACAGACGAGCTTAATTGCGCATTTCGCTGCCCAATTAATGTACCAAGCAGGTGTGCCAGCAGAAGCATTACAGCTAGTGACGGGTGCGGGTGATGTTGGCGGTGCTTTGACGGCAGCGGATAATATTGCAGGTGTCATTTTTACGGGTTCAACCCAAACGGCGCAGCGTATCAACCAAAGCTTAAATAATCATGTGCAAGCTAATGGTGAGCTACCGGTCTTTATTGCTGAGACGGGTGGTCAAAATGCTATGATTGTTGACTCAACCGCACTACCTGAACAGGTGGTTAAAGATGCTGTCTTATCTGCCTTTGGTTCGGCTGGTCAGCGTTGTTCAGCGTGTCGTATATTATGCGTACAAGAAGAAGTCGCGGATGATTTAATCGAGTTACTGCAAGGTACTATGGCTGAGTTGATCGTTGGCAATCCACTGCACGTAACAACAGATGTAGGTCCGGTGATTGATGCGGATGCCAAGCGCAGTCTAGAAGCTCATATCGAGCGTATGAGCGCTGAGCCAACGGCGACTATTTTGGCGCAGACACCTATGAGTGCCAGCTCGGTTGTCAGCCAAGAGCAATCTACCTTTGTATTGCCAACGGCGATCGAGGTAAAAAGCATTGATGTCATCGGTGGCGAGCATTTTGGTCCGATATTGCATGTACTGCGTTATCAAGCGACTGACCTCAATCAGCTTATTGATGCTATTAACGGTACCGGTTTTGGTTTGACTTTGGGTATTCATAGCCGTATTGAAAATATTGTCGAGCATATTGAACGCCGTGCGTTTGTCGGTAATACCTATATCAACCGTAACCAAATTGGTGCGGTCGTCAACGTCCAGCCATTTGGCGGTTGTGGTCTCTCTGGTACGGGCCCGAAAGCAGGTGGTCCGCACTACGTGTCCCGTCTTATGCAGCTGCGCTCTGAGTCAATGACTAATGAGCATAGCAGCGCTGCAAACCAAAACAATACGACTGAATCACTCACTCAAACACAAATCGCATAAGGAGTAGCAAGATGGCGACTGAATTTAAAAAGAATCATGCCCAAGTTTGTGAATCTTGGCGATTACTTGGCGCGGTCAATCGCGCAACTTATCTACAAGCGGCTATTGCAAAATTGGCGTTGCTGACTGGCGATGCCAATAAAGCAAAGCGTTTGTTCAATCATTTATTGAGTGCTGCGCCCAGTCTAGATGAAGTGCACCGTATGACGGGCGCGACGGGTGAGTCCAATGATTTATACGTAACCGCTCGTGGCAAAACCATGGTCATCGGCGCTGAGTCTGCTCGCGCAATGGCAGTACTTGGGCAGTTAATCGCCGCATTATTGACTGGTAACGAGGTGATACTACATTGCCCAAGCCAAGATGAGATGTGCAATGAGGCTGCAAAAATACTGTACGAGACGGGCATTAGTGATGATGTGCTGAGTGTGGCTAATGACTCGCAAACCGTTACGCTATTATATATTGACCGCCTAGCGCAAGTGGCTGTCGCTGGTAATCAAAGCGAGGTACAAACGATTAGTCAGGAGCTTGCCAATACCGATGGTATCTTAACGCAAGTTATTGCTGTTACCGATATGGAAGGCTTGTCAGAGATGCTCACGCCTGATTATCTGTATCGCTTCGTCACTGAACGCGTAAGAACCATTAATACCACAGCGATTGGTGGTAACGCCAGCTTACTTGAGCTGGGAACAGATTAGATATTAGGACTAATAAATAAATGCACAATAAGAAACCGATACCTGCTCAGTCAGATATCGGTTTTTTTGTTTAAATAAAGGTGGTTTAATTTAAGTTAGTTAAATTGAAAATCACTCAGCAAAATCAATCCACACCCAGCCATTTTCAAGCCACTCACTTAATTCATCTGGGTCAACATCCATCACATCTTGACTCTGTAAATGTTCACCATTAGCCAAACGCATTAGGACAGCGGTCGCTTTATCATCCAAGCCATCAAGACGTTGGCCATTGGCATATAACGTAATGCCATCATTGGTCTGACGGTAAAGCAAACGATTACTATAATCCGCTTGCAGGGTGGCGCCATCGTTCAGGGCTTGCATGAGCTCATCGGTATCTAGTGTTTCTTCTGGCATCAGCGCGTCATACTGGCGTTTGCTGACGACTTCGGACACTGCTTGATGAATAATGTCATCACCGCGCTTAGATTGCAGCATTTGTAATAGCTGCTGTTTAATCGCATCTATGCTATCTGCTTGCAGTTCGCCAGATGCTTGTAGCGCTTGCGGCAATAGCATAGGTATAAATAAATCGCTGTCATTGGTGGCGATATCAGCCACGCTATCGATGATTTGCATTAAGTTTGGACGACGACAGCCAAAAGAAAATGTCAGGCAATCATCTTGGGCAACGCCAAAGTGTGATAATTTTGGTGGTACATAAAGCACATCACCAGCTTCTAACATCTCATCAAAGACAATCTCACCCATATCATCAAACAATCTAATCGGCTCATCGGCGACAAATTCGGTGTTTTTATCACAAAATTTACCCAACTGCCAACGACGTTGACCATAACCTTGGGCTAAAAACACATCATAATCATCATAATGCTTACCAACCGAGCCGCCTTTTGGCGCATAAGAAACCATAATGTCATCGCGCTGCCATTGCGGGATAAAGTCAAATGCTTGCCATAATTGCCCAAGCTCAGGTGACCATTGCTCAAGGTTTTGCACCAGCACCGTCCATTGCTCTGGCAGATTATCAAAATCAGCTTCAGCTAATGGACTTTTTTTAAGTTGCCATTGTGGCAGGCCTTGTTGCTTGCTCGCGGCTTGGGTTAGCAGGCGCGCTGAAGCATCCTCTTCTAGTGCCAGACCGAGCATATCGTCTGGCTCAAACATGCCAATAAGTTGCGGTAAACCTTGTTTAATAAGTAGTGGTTTCTTTTGCCAGTACTCACTTAAAAACTGCTCAGGAGTAATAGAGTCGGGTAAACAAAGAGGAATTGAAGTCATTGATAAATCCATATCTAAAAATGGGTATAAGAGAAATAACAAGAGATGCTTTATAGAATAATTTTAATAGTTTATGATGCTAATCCATCTGACGGCTATTGCTATATTTTTAACGACTATAGTTTTAATTATTACGGTATTAATAGCCGCCATCAGAGCATCTAATGATTTATAGGAATTTTATGAAAAAACTGCATTTTATCGTCATTATCGCGAGCATATTTTTATTACAAGCTTGTGTTCATAAGATTGTGACCGTACCCGCTAAAATCGCTTATAAAACCACCAAAGGCGTGGTCAAAGGTACAGTTGCGGTCGGTAAAGCCATCATACCGGGCGACAGTGATGATAAAAAAGACGATTAAAACCTTTGCTTATCAACCAGTTTCTTTAGTTATTCCGTGATAATATGTGTATCACGGGCTTGAAATAACATAACAGTTGCCGCAATCAGCCCGCCAAGTAATGCTAAAGCCATGTCTTTGTGGGCATCCCACATATCACCTTGCTGACCATTATAAGCTTCCGCAGCTTCTGGTGATAAAGTGGTCGCAATGTCCCATTCTAGTAGCTCATAAAGCAAGCTTGATGACATATTAATCATGAGGGCAATAGCGATTAAAAGCTTGATTGATTGAATCTTAAAGATAAATTTTGAGCTTTCAACCATCGCTCTAAATAGCAAAAGCCCATAGCTAAAATGAACCAGCCTGTCATACATATTACGCTGCCAACCAAATAGCTCGCTTAGCTGTATGCCAAATAGCTGCTGCGTCCAATCATCGTAAGGTACATACGAATATAGATAGCGTGCACCTATAATATGAATACATAGAAATATGGCAGCGAGCACGTAAGAGCGCGAGCTGATAAACCAGTAGCGATAAGCAATAAACATCAAGGCTAAAAAAAGCAGCGTACCCAGCTGATGCAGCAGATAGCTTGACCATTCTAAAGGCTCAATACTTGCCAATACCATGACGATAAACATCACCATAGTACTGACAACTACCGATTTAAAATTTCGATGCACAAGGTTTTGCTGCATGATGGACACTTATTTTGGCTAGCTGTTATTCGTAACTAGCAATTAATAGCTAGCGATTAAATCTTAGCAATCCACTCTTTAATAGTACGAGCTTGTTCAGCTGCATTACCCGTATAAGTAGCAGGCGTCATTTCACGTAGACGAGTTTTATCCGCATCGCTAACCGCATCTAATTCATCACTTTCAACGAAGGTTAGCATAGCCTCGCGAGTCATGGCATTACCACGAGTCAAAGCTTTTAGCTTCTCGTATGGGTTTTCGACACGGTAGCGACGCATAACAGTTTGAATCGGCTCTGCCAACACTTCTTGGGCATTGTCCAAGTCATCATTTAAGCGCTGCGCATTTAATTCAAGTTTGCTCACACCTTTTAGGCAAGCATCAAAAGCAATCATGCTCTGTGCCAGACCGACACCGATATTACGCAACACGGTAGAATCTGACAAGTCGCGCTGCATACGCGAAATTGGTAGCTTTTCACCCAAATGAGCTAGCATGGCATTAGCTACGCCTAGATTACCTTCTGAATTTTCAAAATCAATCGGGTTGACTTTATGCGGCATGGTAGAAGAACCCACTTCACCGTCTTTTAGGCGTTGTTTAAAATAGCCTAAGCTAATATATTGCCAAATATCACGGTTAAAATCGATTAGAATGGTATTGAAGCGTTTTACTGCATCAAATAACTCGGCGATATAATCATGCGGCTCAATTTGCGTGGTGTACGGGTTAAAAGTTAGCTCTAAGCGCTGGTCAATAAATTGCTCAGCGTGTGCTTGCCAATCAACATCAGGGTACGCTGAGAAATGGGCATTATAGTTACCGACCGCGCCGTTAATTTTACCGAGTAGCTCAACTTGACCGATTTGTTTGATTTGGCGGGCTAGGCGGTAAGCGACATTTGCCATCTCTTTACCCAAAGTTGTTGGGCTAGCGGTTTGACCATGCGTACGTGACAACATCGGCTGGTCAGCATGAGTAAGCGCCAAATCAACGATGCTGTCGGTGACTTGCTGCATTTTAGCAACCACAATCTCGCGGCTGTCTTTTAGCATTAATGCATATGATAGATTGTTGATATCTTCACTGGTACAAGCAAAATGAATGAATTCTAACGAATCCTCAAGCGCTACCTGACCACGGAATTTATCTTTAATAAAATATTCAACCGCTTTGACATCGTGGTTAGTGGTCGCTTCGATATCTTTAATCGCTTGCGCGTCCGCTTCACTAAAGTTATCAACGATGCTGTTTAAAAAGGCATTGGTATCAGCATCAAATGCTGCTAATTCACCAATCTCGCTATTATCCGCCAATGACTGTAACCAGCGAATCTCAACGGTGACACGTGCTTTAATTAAACCAAACTCAGATAAGTAAGGGCGTAAGCTGTCGGCTTTGGATGCGTAACGACCGTCGATTGGGGAAAGTGCGGTAAGTGGAGTCATGAAGGGGCCTCATTTAACAGTAAATAAAATAGTAAATAACACAGTACAGAAATTTTAGTGGCACAATTATAACCTGTTTATAAATAAGATTAAGTTAAAAAACAAATATCACATTAGTAAAATAATGTTTACTTGATAAATAGCTAGTGATATATTGCCGGATTAACTCAAACTCATATCAAACCAGGAACAAACAATGAATAAATTATTGGGCGTCTTATTATTAGGGTCTACTTTGAGTTTAACTGCTTGTGGTGGTGAATCAGATAGTAGTGGTTCATCTTACACGGGCTCTAACTCAGCACCCACAACTCCGAACACACAACCTACAACTCCTCCCAAGCCTACTATTGCTAAATGTAAATCTGAAGGTAACAATGTATATGTACCTAGAGAAGGCACATGTACTTTCGCAATTCCTAGTGTTAATGGCGGTAAAGAAAGCAGTTATGAATGTTCGGGCAATACCGTTACTTTAGGCTCAAAAATTTCAGGAGGAATATCTGCTGGTAGCCTCAACTTTAATGGTTATATAGTTCAATGTGCTAAATAATATCTATCGGCTTAAAAAATAAGTCGATTTATTTTTAAAAGCATTCACACGGGTAGTGGATGCTTTTTTTATATTCTAAAAGTTATAATCAGAAGTCTTCAACTCAATCAACTATAGTATTAAACCATTGATATCTTATGAAAGACAAAATCTTATTTATCTTATCTGTTCTTGTTGCCTTTTTATTTGGTGTTTTAAGCACCTATTTGTTTATGACCAAACAGCAAATGGATCGGGTTATGCAGACGAAACAGCAAACCCCTATAGACACAAATAATCAAAATGGCTCTAATCAAGCAAGTAATACTTTAGTGAAGTTAGAGAGTTACGCAAATAATATAGGCGCAGGGAAATTATCAGCTGATCCAAACACAAAGGTATCATCTCCCTCTACTAATGATTACTCACAGCAGCAAGCTATAAATATCGTTAATGATATGCCGGATTACGTCCTAGGTCAGTACGTTGATAAATTTATGGCAAAAGGCTCCAGTGATGTTATCTCAGATAAAAGACGGTTTGCCCAGCGAGCTGTCGAAGAACTATATAAATCAAATGACAATCAACCATTAGTAGGCAATGTGAAATTATCTTTAAGTCCAGTAATGCCGCCAAACTCTTTAGATACTTCAACCCTGAATAAAGATACTAAGCTATTTGCGCATTTGGACACAGATGGTAAAGTCTCTGCTAGCCCTTTTGTATTTGTAAAATGGGTTAACAATCAAACAGGGCAAGTGTTGTTATTTGAGAAAAAGAATATTGTCGCTTACAGTAATCAGAATTGGGTAAGTTTTAAACCATATGATGGCTGGACTCCGGGAAGCTATGATATTCGTTTTTATCAATTTACCTCAGAGCTTCAGCCAGTCGCTCAATTGACTTATAGTATTTACGCCGTAATTGAGTAAGACCTGAAAATTAAAACCCGCAAGGCGCATCAATAGAGGCAATCACACCGCCACCCAGACAAACCTCATCGATATAGAATACTGCTGATTGCCCAGGTGTGACTGCACGCTGCGGCTCATCGAATAGTACACGGACTTCACTGCCGTCATCACTTAGCGCGTAAACACGGCAGGCCTGATCAGGCTGACGATAGCGCGATTTTGCCATACAGCGTAAGCCATCTTGGCCAAAAATATCAGCAGGCGGTAAGCCATCGACCCAGTCAAGCTTATAAGCTTGTAGTTCATTACTTAGCATCATCGGATGCTCATGACCTTGACCGACGATTAAACGGTTCTTGTCCAAATCTTTTGCCAGTACAAACCAAGGCTCTTCAGGACGGTCTTTGACCCCGCCAATACCGATGCCGCCGCGCTGACCTAGGGTGTAATACATTAAGCCATCATGCTGACCTATCACATGACCATCGTCGGTGATGATATCGCCTTTTTGTGCTGGCAAGTACTGCTGTAAGAAGTCTTTAAAGCGACGCTCACCAATAAAGCAAATGCCGGTTGAGTCTTTTTTGTTGGCGGTAATTAGGTCATGTTCTTCAGCGATTTGGCGCACCACTGGTTTTTCAAGCTCGCCAACTGGAAATAAGGTCTTAGCAATTTTATCGCCACCGACCGCATGTAAGAAGTAACTTTGGTCCTTATTGTTATCCAGTCCGCACAATAGCTGGGCGACGGTTTCGCCATTGCTATTTTCATAGTTCATGCTGCGGCGTGTATAGTGGCCGGTGGCAATATAGTCAGCACCAAGGGTCAAAGCATAGTCTAAGAAGGCTTTAAACTTGATTTCTTTGTTGCATAAAATATCTGGATTTGGGGTGCGTCCGGCTTTATATTCGGCTAAGAAATGCTCAAAAACCCTATCCCAGTATTCCATCGCAAAGTTGGCGGTATGCAGCTTGATACCGATTTTGTCACACACCGCTTGCGCGTCTGCTAAATCATCCATCGCCGTACAGTATTCGGTGCCGTCATCTTCTTCCCAGTTCTTCATAAACAGACCTTCCACTTTGAAGCCTGCTTGCTGGAGCAAAACAGCAGAGACGGAAGAGTCAACGCCGCCCGACATCCCGACAATCACGTGCTTGCTGCTAGGATTGTCAATATCGGCAAGCGTCAAAGGACGATGGACGCTAAAAGAGTCTGAAACGGGTAGGCTTGAGGTGTTTGGCGTGGCTGACATAAAATTGCTCAACAATTTATACGTTATCCAAAATTGGAAATGACGCTATTCATTAATAAAACGACTAAGAGTGATAGACTTAGTCAGCGGATAAGGTCATCTCGTTTTTTGGACTGGGTATTTTGGTCTAAGTATTGTGATAAAATAAGCGTCATATTATAACAGTTAATTGAAAGCGGTGGCGACCTATGCGCGCCTACTGTGAGTAAAAGCGCTTGAGAAATTTAGATAGTGATTCTAAATTATTTTAATCACCCCTAATTCACTTGGAATAATAATGATAAGAATTGGTCAAGGTATTGATGTTCATGCTTTTCATAATAATGGTCAGCAGCAATATGTCATACTGGCAGGTGTGCCGATAGAGCATACGCATAGTTTGCTTGCGCATTCTGATGGGGATGTAGTACTGCATGCGCTTGCTGACGCCCTGCTTGGCGCATTGGCACTTGGTGATATTGGGCAGCATTTTCCAGATACTGATGCGGCGCACGCCGGTTTGGATTCGCGCGTCCTACTCCGTTATGTGTATGGTAAAGTCCAAGCAGCCGGCTATACTTTAGGCAATGCCGATATTACCGTCATGTGTGAGCGCCCAAAATTGGCACCCTATAATCAAGCGATGCGCGAAAATATCGCCAGTGACTTGCAAACCGATGTGAGTAATGTCAGCATTAAAGCCACAACGACTGAAAAACTGGGCTTTACTGGTCGGCAAGAGGGCATCATGGCCAATGCCGTGGTATTATTGGTGCCGAATATGAATCTGGCTAGCGACAACATGGCTAGCGATAATGTTTCTGATGTTAATACGCCTGACGTTTAATCCCTAATAGCAAGCGATTAGATGATGGTTGCAATATAACGGCAATTGCCCCATGTAGCAGCCACATGCCAAATTTAATGTGACACACCTCTGTTTGATAATAATTTTTGATTTTAATAAATAGGAGCTTTTATGAGCGAGCAAACCCCAAATACTGCTGCAAACGATGTTGAACAGCTGATTCGTGATCAAATCAAAGACAATAAAGTCATTCTTTATATGAAAGGCACGCCGCAGTTCCCGCAGTGTGGTTTTTCTGCCAAATCGATTGAGGTTTTGACGCAGATTGGCCGTCCATTTGCCTTTGTTAATATTTTAGAAAATCCAGAAATCCGTGCAACATTACCAAAGATTGCTAACTGGCCAACCTTTCCACAGTTGTGGATTGATGGCGAGTTGATGGGCGGTTCAGACATCATTTTACAAATGTACCAATCAGGCGAGCTTAAGCCTTTGGTTGAAGCCAATAGCCCTGCTGCTTAATATTTAAGCGCTTTTATTGGGCAGCTTATATGTCTCAATAAATGGTTTAAAGGATTTTTGAAGTATTGA
This sequence comes from Janibacter sp. CoH_79_TC_3, assembly GCF_058197955.1. Classification (NCBI taxonomy): domain Bacteria; kingdom Bacillati; phylum Actinomycetota; class Actinomycetes; order Micrococcales; family Intrasporangiaceae; genus Janibacter; species Janibacter sp. CoH_79_TC_3. The sequence goes on along the minus strand of NZ_JBXWIV010000007.1, from coordinate 5,331 downwards.
AGCACAGTAAACCCGAATAGCCTTCCTTAATAAATTGGATGGGTTGTTCGGGTTTTTTTGTCTATGCAATTCATTGTTTTTATAGCTTTTAGCCCCATATAGTGTCCAAGATAAATATATTTTGCATAAAGGAGAGGGTTATATGAATAATCAATTACCAAACACGGAATTAACGGAGCAACAAGAAGCAACTGAAAAAGCAGCCATTGAAAAACGCCGCGAGCATTTAAAAAACGAATCAACCCGTTTGATTGATATGGCAGACAATGAGCCAAATTCTGCCCTTAAATGTATTCATCATTTAAGCGTGGCAGGCGGTGCAACCGAGGCGACTTATATTGCTATTGAGCAGCGTATCTTCGCTGATCAAGATGCTGCCGGTGCCTATCATCTAGCATTATTGGCGCAAAATACCCCAGATTTACCCATCGATGCGCGTCAACTTATCGAGCTTGTGGTCAATAAAGGTGATAACGCTCAGCGTTTGGCCTTGTTAAAAAACTTGCCATTACCGCCAGTTGAGATGATTAAAGAGCAAATCTTGGCTAGCGATGATGGTGATGCTATTGGGCAAATGAATGCCTATTTGCAGATTAACCCAGAAGGTTATGGCAGCCACCATATGCTGGCAAGTGGGCAGTCCGACCGTATTGTACCGCTCAGTCCGGGTAAATAAATCCCACCTAGGCTCATCAAGCTTCTATTGATGCACCTTGATAGTTAATTGGAATAATAATTAATTTGAATAGTTTTTCGTATAACGTTTTTTCAGCGGTAAAAAATTGTTATAATTACCGGCTATCTAACCTATCTTTAATGGCTCATCTGAGTCGTTATCTCTTTTTAAATTCGACTGACGTCTATTTATCGGCAGCCATGCTATTTGAACATAGCCTCTGGCTCACGGTTGCGTTAAAAGTCAAGTGAGGCATACATGCAATACCCAAAAACTTACGACGTGGTAGTGATCGGTGGCGGTCATGCTGGCACAGAAGCTGCTTTGGCGGCCGCACGTATGGGTGCGCAAACTTTACTTTTGACGCATAACATTGAGACACTAGGACAGATGAGCTGTAACCCTGCGATTGGTGGTATCGGTAAGTCGCATTTGGTGCGTGAAATTGATGCGCTTGGTGGCGCTATGGCATTGGCGACGGACAAATCCGGTATCCAGTTTCGCGTGTTAAATAGCCGTAAAGGTGCTGCTGTTCGTGCCACGCGCGCACAAGCAGATCGTATTCTTTATAAAGCCGCTATTCGCCATACGCTTGAGAATCAGCCAAATCTTGATATATTCCAACAAGCAGCTGACGATATCTTGGTCGAAAACGGTCGTGCAACGGCAGTTGTGACCGCAACGGGTATTATCTTTAATACTCAAACCGTGGTACTCACCTCAGGTACGTTTTTAGGCGGGGTTATTCATATCGGTCTTGAGAATTCAAAAGGTGGACGTGCAGGCGATCAGCCTTCTATCAAACTTGCTGACCGTTTACGTGAATTGAAATTACCCGTTGGTCGCTTAAAAACAGGGACACCAGCACGTATCGATGCGCGTAGCGTTGACTTTAGCGTGATGACGGTACAGCCAGGCGACACACCTTTGCCGGTGATGAGCTATATGGGCGATGTCTCCATGCACCCTGAACAGGTTAATTGCTATATCACTCATACCAATGCGCGTACCCACGATATTATTCGTGAAAATCTAGACCGCTCACCGATGTTCTCTGGAAAAATCGAAGGGGTAGGTCCGCGTTATTGTCCGTCTATTGAAGATAAGATTCATCGCTTTGCCGATAAAGACAGCCATCAAATTTTTATTGAGCCAGAAGGTTTGACCACGCATGAGCTATATCCAAATGGTATCTCAACCAGCTTGCCGTTTGATGTGCAATTAGACTTTATCCATAGTATGAAAGGCTTAGAAAATGCGCATATTACACGCCCAGGTTATGCGATTGAATATGATTATTTCGATCCACAAAATCTAAAACCAACGCTTGAAACCAAATCGATTGAGCGCCTGTACTTTGCTGGTCAAATCAATGGTACGACCGGTTACGAAGAAGCGGGCGTGCAAGGTCTATTAGCCGGTACCAATGCCGCACTGGTCACCTGTGAAAACAGTGAGTTTGATGTTTGGACACCGCGCCGTGATGAAGCGTATCTTGGCGTGCTTGTCGATGATTTGATTACGCATGGTACCACTGAGCCATACCGTATGTTTACCAGTCGTGCAGAGTATCGCTTACTGTTGCGTGAAGACAATGCTGATCAGCGCTTAACCGAAACTGGTCGTAAGCTTGGACTAGTAGATGATGTGCGTTGGCAGGCGTATGAAGAAAAAATGGAAGCCATTGCTTCAGAAACCGCACGTCTTAAAGATATTTGGGCAACCCCTGCTAATGCTTTAGGTCAGCAAGTAACCGAGCAGACAGGAGAGGTGCTGTCTAAAGAATCCACTGCTTATGACTTATTGAAACGCCCACAAATACATTTTAATGATATCGCTGCTATTACAGGTTCGGAAGTTGATAACCAAGTTGGCGAGCAAATAGAGATATCGGTTAAATATGCCGGCTATATTGATCGTCAGCAAGAAGATATCGACCAGATGAAGCGTTTAGAAAATACAGCCCTACCAATGGATTTTGATTATAGCGTGGTGTCAGGATTGTCCAATGAGATTGTACAAAAGATGGCGCAAATTCGTCCAGCAACTTTAGCACAAGCGGGACGTATTAGCGGTGTGACACCTGCCGCTATTCAGTTACTAGCGATGACCGTTAAAAAACAGAAAAAAGCACAAGCGGCACTGAATGCGTCGTAGCAATAGCTTAAAAGACAAAAGCTCAAAATTAAAAAACCAACCTATCAAAAAGTGTTAGCTCAAAGCCTAAAAAATATAAAAAAGCCCATAATGAGAAATCGTTATGGGCTTTTTTTGTCAAAATATCGCCGTTATGAAAAGAAAGTCGCATACCAGCTTGTCTTGCTTGCCGTTTTATCTCTATACTTATATGACGAATCATCCTACTTATCATTTATTAATTTATCTCGCTGTTGTCTATAGTATGGTGGGCTTGTCACCGAATTGAGCTTGTTTATGACCGCTGCTATTATTTTTGCCATCACCATTGTATTGCCCAACCTTTTTTTGATGGGGTTGGGTTTTTTAATGCAAAGGCGCGGTGAGGCGAGTCAAGCTTTTATCGATCAAGCATCCAGCTTTGTCTTCAATTACTGCTTGCCTTGCTTGTTGTTTTTTAGCGTCGTTGATAGTGAGGTCGATTATGCGAAGCAAATGATTTTAATCATGGCTGGTATCCTTGTAACCTTTATTTTATTTATTGGGGCAGAGGTTTATGCTAAGTTTTTTATCCCTAAGCCTGCCGACCAAGGCGTGTTTGTACAAGGTATCTTTCGTAGTAATATGGCGATTATCGGGCTGGCAACAGTTGCCAATGCCTACGGAGAGCAGGGCTTAAGTATTGGCGCCGTCTATATGGGTGTGGTGACGATATTATTTAATATCTTAGCAGTTATTACGCTGAGTCGTGTGTCCAAAAGCGCAGACGATACGTGGGTCAGTCGCAGCATAATGGTTGTCAAAAAACTGTTTACTAATCCATTGATTATCGCCTTATTAGCGGCATTTGCTTATAAATCGTTACCGCTACCGCCTATTACGGGCGTGATTCATACGACTGGCGATTTGCTGGCAGCGGTGGCATTACCGTTAGCGCTGATTTGCGCTGGTGCGAGTATTGATCTAAAGTCGATGTTGCATCCGTCTGGGTTGTCCATGCAGGCCAGCATTGGACGTATTGTCATTGCCCCTTTTGTAGCGATAGCCGTTGGGTTAAGTTTTGGCTTATCGGGCATGCATATGGGCGTGCTGTTTTTAATGGCGGCATCACCAACTGCGGCTGCCAGTTATGTGATGGCAAAGGCCATGGGTGGTAATGATATATTGGCTGCTAATATTTTAGCATTTACAACCGTGGTAGGAATGTTTGGCATGGCGATTGGCGCGGCAATACTACGTGTGTTAGGGTGGATATAGCGTCAATCATTACGCTTAATCATCCTGTTTAGTCATCGCGTTTAATTATGGATATAAAGTAAATAATAAATTGATAAAAAGGAGCATCCAACGTGCAGTTATTAAATCAAGCAGTCGTGACAGAACATCTCAATATGCAAGCGGCTATTGACGCCATTGAAGCGATGTTACATCAGCAAGCGGCACACCCTAAGTGGATTAAAGCGCCTGAGCGTTTAGTTATTGAGACGTTTAGCGAAGATGACAAACACAGCTCAGGCTCGCATCTATCGATGCCCGCTACGATTTATGATGGGGAAAAAGAATATACTGCCGTGAAATTGGTGACCATTTGCCCTGATAATCCCAGCCGTGATATGCCAACGACTACCGCCCTTATTACCGTATCTGATAATGATACTGGCGCCATATTAGCGATTATGGATGGCATTTATATTACCCAAGTGCGTACCGCAGCATTGTCAGGTATCGCCACCAAATATATGGCAAAGCCTGATTGTCAAAGCGTGGCAGTGGTCGGCTGCGGCGGCATGGCTTATGAACAATTGCATGCTGTATTAACAGTCCGTCCTGAGATTGGAACGGTTTACCTATGGAATAGAAGCAGTGAAGGCGCTGAACAATTTAAAACGTGTTTTGAGCGTGATTATAGTCAATGGAACGTTGATATAAGCATTTGCGAAAATATCAATGATGCTATCTGTGATGTGGATATTATCAATGTAGCCACGCGTGCGACGGAAGGTTTATTTGATAGCAATCATATCAAGCCTGAGGTGCATATCAATGCGGTAGGAGCATATCAGCCGTCGATGAAAGAGATCAGTAATGAGGTTATCGCAAATAGTAATATGGTGGTGGTTGATGACTTAGCGGGTAGTCGCCATGAAGCAGGTGATTTGATTCAAGCGCACGATAGTTCTGATTGCGCATGGACATGGGATGACCTTAGTGGCGATTTACAAGCGCTCGTAACCAAAGAGATAGTAAAAACAGAGCCTGGTATCACTTTGTTTAAATCAGTCGGCGCGGCAAGCTTTGATGCCGCTGTGGCTCTATATGTGGCGAAACAAGCCAAACAAAAAATCTTTGGTACTGCAGTTGATTGGTAAGAATACTGACGGCTTTTAACGCCAATATTTGAATGTTTTTATCCCAACTATTATTACCATTAAAAAGCCCCCCTTTTGAACTGACCCCCTAAACTTAGACAGTTTAAGTTTGCATCAAGGACTGAGCTTTGTACTTAACAGGGCTCAGTC
>NZ_JBXWIV010000006.1:0-137357 GCF_058197955.1 Janibacter sp. CoH_79_TC_3 | reverse complement strand
CTCAGGAGTATAATGTCGTGTTTTCATTGTCGTATTCTCTCAGAATATTAGGTCTCCGACAATACCGGGGCGGTTCAAATGTGTACTAAAGAAGGTTTGGAGTATGTAAAAGGGTGGGAAACTATAAATAGCTATCCTGTAGATAATGACGTAAAAAAAAACCATTTACAAGTCGCTACGGCTGCTTTAAGTTTTCAATTGATGACATGTGCTGAGCCACCAGAACTAGTCATTGCCACTATACAATCCCTCCTTTCGATAAAAAAAGACTGCGATGAAATTATTATTATTGATAATAATAATACTGACACATCCATGTATAAACCATTGGCAGCATTTTGTGCCAGTTTAGATCCTGAGCTACAGGTATATTTTTATCATATTGACGAGGTAGAAGGATTTAAAGCGGGTGCATTAAATTTAGCATTAGGATTAATGAGCCCAGATTGTACGCATATTGTCGTCGTTGATAGTGATTATCAGGCATTGTCACACGCTAGAGTATCGATAGCTGACGCTATCGAAAAGTATCCTGCTCACACTCTACTTCAGTTTCCACAGTTTTACCGTAACGTTGGACAAATAGATATTCATAGCGAATTAAACCACTATTTCAATCAGCACTTGTACCGTCCTTTTAATCGCAAGCGTGCGTTATCAACAGGAACTTATGCGGTGATACGCCGATCAGATCTTTTAAGCTTAGGTGGCTGGTCAGGGGCATCGATTACTGAAGATGCGCAGATGGGTGTTCTGATGCACCAACAAGGTTTGCGTAGTCAATTCATACCCAAAGTGATTGCCACCGGTTTATTACCCAATACGCTGAATGACTTAATGTCCCAACGTCGACGCTGGATCTATGGGAATATGCAAGTAATAAACAACTACTTCTCGATAGCTACGTCCTCAATGCACGAACAATGTGTGGAGAGAAGTCAAACGTCGATTCCTGTTAGCCCTCTTAATGAATCCACTTTCAATAGCACAAAAGCAAAAGGTGTCTGCGAACGCCTAGCCTATGCGCGTGCACACTTTTCTCAACTCAGCGCTTGGGTAAACCTCACTGGTTTCTTTATTTTTCTGCAAATCTGTACACTACTCATTATCTCAAGTACGCTCTTTGCTCCTACACTTTTTGATATTAAAAACGAGTTGTCTCTACTTATGCCTTTATACCTTGTATATGCAAGTTATATGGTTTTTCTTGTTAGGCGTTTATGGGCATACTTACAGGATCAGTCGCCGCTTAATAAGCAAGTGAATAAAAACTATCAATCAACTATGAAAATGCGTTTGAGAGCATGGTTGATGCATTTGAATTTTTGGGAACTTGGGGCGCTATCGTGGTTACCCGTTATATGGGGGAGTGAAAAACCATTTATATGCACGCCAAAGCATGAGCATATTCATACTCGTCACTCTTTATGGCAAGCAAATATAGCAGCATTACCCAAGCTGCTTTTGGTCCTCAATATTATTACAGCGCTTGTAGTAGCGCCTTTCTCCCCTCTTTATGCTCCAGTATTATTTGTCTGTGCTTTGGTGATTTGCCTGTTAAAAATCGCTGCAGCAAAAGTGGCATTTGATAACTTTGCTGTTACAGAGCAAAAACTTAACAGCATTAGTATCAAGTCTAAACCTGCGGTCGCGCAGGCTAGAAAACAAAACAAACCGCTAAGACCGTCTAAGATTGAAACGGTATTTGAAAACAAAAAAATTACTAATTCTTGATCTTAAACATGATCTATTTTTGAAAACCGATGTTATAGAAATATTTTTAATAATTTGTGTGTATAAAAACCTGTCGTTCTTGCCAATTTAAAATAATCGCTATTCTTATTTGAGGTTTATATGTCTTTCGCTCTTTCTGTTGGCTATGTAAGCTCTATTGATGCTAATAATAAACGCTCTATCGTAATAACCAATAAACCATTGCGTATAGCAATCATTGCACACTGTTTATATCCTATTGCTCAGCCTTACGCAGGTGGACTTGAGATGATTACGCAACTCATCTGTGATGAGCTTGTTGCTCAAGGTCATGAGGTACTGCTTTATGCCAGCAAAGACAGTCGAACGCAAGCAACCTTAGTTCCAATGCTAACCCGAGCTGAGTTTGATGCAACTGTCTATGATAATGAACATGAAGCGCTAGGCATGAGCCGAGAGGAGATGTACCAGTACTTGGTCTATCAACGTGTACTGCGCGACATTATTGAACGTGATGCACGCAGTGAAATTGATATCGTGCATAATCACAGTCTACACCATATACCGATGATGACAGGTCAAGCGTTTGGTGCTCGATTTTTCACTACTTTTCATACGCCTATTTTTCCGCAGTTGCGTCTGGCGCTTCTGACGTTACGTCATGGGACAAGCACCCAGTTTACCGCCATCAGCAAACACCAACAGCGGCTTTTTTCTGAGTTCGTTCCCTCACATGTCGTTTATAACGGCATCGATGTTGAATCCTTTATAGCTAATACTGAGCCTACGGATAGTTTAATTAGGGAGCATGGCGAGGTTTATTTTTGGTACGGACGTATCTGTCCCGAAAAAGGCACGCATTTGGCCATGCATTATTGTATGGCAGCTGGAAAAAAACTCATTATTGCCGGACCTAAAAGTAATGAAGAGTACTTTGATCAACAGGTGGCACCTCTACTATCTCAAGACGGTCAAAATGGTCAGAAAAAGCTGTTTGATTACGTCGGTCATGTGATTAAGGAAGATGTAAATCATTATTTACACCGAGCAACTGCCATGCTATTTACCAGCACTTGGGATGAGCCTTATGGACTGACACTAGCTGAAAGCTTGGCGTGTGGCACACCGGTGATTGGTTTTGATGTGGGTGCAAGCGCTGAAATCGTCACGCCTAGTACAGGTATTATCGTTGCTAAGGAAGATAAAGAGGCGTTTATAAAGGCTTTTTCTGAGATTAAACACATATCACGTCAGGCTTGCCGCGAACGTGCTTTACAGTTTTGCTCAGTATCAGCGATGGTAGAAGGATATCTTGCACTATATAAAGCGGCAGTAAGAGAAAGACAGGCAAAAAAGAGCTTTGATAATTCACGAAATGAACATCTGGCACAGAGTTCATTTACCCGTAATGATAAGTTAAATTCGTCAACGAGTTCAAATCTTAAATTAAACCATACTTCAAGCGATCGCTCCATCATTATGAACCTTGAGGACCATTGAATATGCGTCTTGGCTACTACGCACATCATCACGGCTCAGGACACTGCCGTCAAATTGATAAACTTGCGGCGCTATTACCGGTGGATGCAAAAAGACAGTTAATAGTATTTACGAGCTTAAGCCGAGATGATTATAATTTTACCGCTGTTGATGAAACACAAATTGTAAGGCTGCAAGCAGAAGATGAGTGTGCAGATGATGTGCTAAAAGGGCGCGCAGGAGAACATTGGCAACCAGACAGCCTCCATTACTCGCCTGTCGGTAATAGCAATATTCAAAAGCGCAGCCATCAAATACTAGATACAATTTATCAGTGTAAAATTGATTTGATGATTATTGATGTGAGTGTTGAAGTGGCGATGCTTTGCCGCGCTGCCAGTATTCCTTATCTTTATATCAGACTTCCTGGTATTCGTGATGATACCCCGCATCTCAATGCCTTTGCTGGCGCTCTTGCCTTACTAGCCCCTTATCCTCGTCTACTAGAGGCTACTATGACACCTGAATGGGTAGGTAAAAAAACGCTATACCTTGATTTTATTAATACTGCGCAGCAAAAAGAGCTAACTTATCATGAGTTCATAAAAATACTAGAGAAGTTAAATACTTTAAATCTAAAAGACTGGGAAGAAGATGCGCCTACTATCATTACCGTTATTAAGGGCTACGGCGGACATGAGGCCATTGACATGAAATTACCGGAGTTGCGCCGCCTATTACCCAACGCCTTTATCATATCACTTGGTCCTATAAACGATGACATGCGATGCCACGTTGATATTGCTGCGCAAATAAATGATGTCACACCGTTTATACAACATAGTGATTATCTACTGATGGCCTGTGGTTTGAACGCAGTTGCGCAAGCCTATGATTATGGTACGACACTCGTGGTTTTGCCTGATGACCGTCCGCATCAAGAGCAAGAAGTGATGGCGCAAGCATTAATAAACCAAGAACGCGCATTGAGCTGGCAGCAATTTAAAACCTTGCTGTCTCATAAACAAACTCATACTAACCCGAATGGACAATCGGCAAATAAAGTACAGCCCAAGTCAGTGTCAAAGTCTAGTAACGCATATCGCAACAAAGACTGTTTAACTGGTGCCCAAGAATTTATGGATAGTACGACTGAATATCCAACGACCAAAGCTTGGTTCGAAAAGTGGTTACTTCCCAAACTTGAGTTAAATCCTGACTACTAATAACTTCAACAATAATAAACAAACTCTCAATAATATTAAACGCATTATAAAAAACAAAATGATAAAGAGGCTGTGACGACTGATGAGCATAAAATCCATGTCTACTGCTAAAGATGGTACTGACCATGTGCCAGTAACGGTTATCACCACCTGTTACGGCCGCAATAGCCATCTTTATAATCTACTTAGCAGCCTTATGAACGGTAGCGTAAAGCCAGATGAGGTCATTATTGTCAATGACGATGCAGACTCCAAACGTTTGGCTGAATTTTCTTTAAATATCTTAAAAATTCCTACCACCATTGAAGCAGCGGTCAATATATCAAATAAAGCTGGTTTTGATATTGGGCACAATCGTAATATCGGCGCGGCGCATGCTACTCATGACACACTCATTTTTTTAGATGTTGATTGTATAGTAGCACCGACGTTTATTGAGCAATTAATCGCTAAATTACAACGATATCCTGATGCCTTACTAATGGGCCAACCGCGCTATCTCACGCGACCTTTGTCAGATATGGAAAGCTTAAAGTTAGAAAATCGTTCACTAACCACCTGCTTTTTAAATAAACTGTCTGTTTATAACCCTTATCGTTATAATTTTAATGAGGCCGACTACATTGCCACATCAATAAAGCAGACGGTTATTGAGCAGACCGATGACTACGGTGCGTTTTGGAGTTTATGCTTTGCTATTAAACGCCAACAGTTTGAGCATATAGGTGGGTTTGATACTCAATACATCGGTTATGGCGCCGAAGATACTGATTTTGCTTTTACTGCGCGAAAATTAGATATCGACTTTTATCTCACGGCTGACATTGTTTACCATCAGCAGCATAGCGTCTATCGGCCACCTCTTAATCATCTAGATAGCATTGTCATCAATGCCAATCGTTTTTATGAGAAATGGCAGCACTGGCCAATGGAGGGGTGGCTTAAGCAATTTTCAAATATAGGACTTATTTGTTGGACAGTGGTACAGTCGACGCCGATAGTTGTGTTACGAAAACCTAGCGCTCATGAGATAGAGCAAGCACACTGCCCTAATGCACCCTATGTTTAAATTTTTAGTTAATGCTCAATACTGACGAATAACCTCTACTTTTTGCGGCGGCGCACTCATTTCGCGGCGCTCAAAACCCCAGTTATGCCCGTGCCAAAAATGGGCAGTTTTATCATTATCATTAAAACCTATCATTAATAGTTGTAGTGGCAGATCTGATTCTTGCACCAACTGTAGATGTTCTCGAGCGGCTAATAGCAATCGATATAACAAAAACCCGGACGACGGTGCTGACGAATGAATATCGCCAAAGTAAGGGTAATCAGCAACGACCGGATGACACTCGGACAGTACTCTATGGTAGCTATCGTTCTGTAATAACTCTTCCACCACTGGTGGAATAATGAGTATTCGGTCAGAAGTAATAGGATCATCGTCAGGGTTTGGATCATCACTTGGTAACGGAAACTGGTAAGGCTGATTGCTCAGCAATATACCTAATGGTGCAGCCTTTGCCATTCTCTTCATTACTGCTACGTTATTACTTCTAGGTGGCAAGCCAAAATGCAGTTTACTGTCGCCAATCTGCCGAAAAAATAATAATTTAGGCAATTTACTAGTTAACGGATGGTTAGCAAAAAAATCGGCGTGTATGAAATAATTAAACAATACTAAAACATCATCAGGTTCCAACAGCTGCTCAAGTTGCGTGGTGCTAATAGACGGATTATTGGCGATAAATACTATTCTATTTTTTTGCTCTAGGGCATTTTGAATGTTAAGTGGCAAACTTGCAAAGGCAGCTTCTTCTTTACTTATTTTATTAGACACGCATTCACTCCCACCTGATAACGAAATACTTTTTCAAGTATTGAATCATAATTTTTAACTATACCAACTTGTTTAATAGACTTTGATACAATCTTATTTATACTCATTGACGAACAGATTACATACTAAAAATATGAGTATTAAAATAATTGGTGGTGTGTCAAAAAGTATGCTGATTAAAATTTGAACAATTTTTGAAGCCTTGAAAGCCCTATAGAATCAGAGAACTTAGCATAGATTTCTTATGGACTTCTATCGCCAGCATACTTTTTAGAACACCACCAAATAATTCTTGTGATCAAAATGATATATTTAGACAGCAAAATCACTGATTTGAAGACACGAAAGTATTGTTAAACCTATTAACATGGAATTTTCCTAGAAAGCTGCATACCGCTTTTTACTGCCTGACGGGAGAATAAGCAATAACTAATCAAGAAAAAATAAAAAATCCAATGCTAGGCATTTTATTTAAACACCTAACATTGGATCACTGAGCCTAATCTTATAAATCACCAATCTACTTTCTTTTTATCTTTATTCACGGCAACTTATTAATTTTTTCTTATTGATTAGCACTCAGCGTGTTAAAGCCATTTAATTTTAAAAAATACTTGTGAACTATATAGACAGCGTACTTGTATAGGTTGCGCCGTCTTTTTATAATCATTTAGAATGCTACTGCACACCGTCTGCCGCTGTTTAATCTAAGTTTGGATTCTCGTCAGTATGATTGTCTGGCTCATCATTACCCATACTATATGTAGACCCTGACTGATTCATTATGCCTGTTCCATCACTAGAATTAGCAGTAGAGTCTGTAACAGTATCCACATTAGTATCGTTTGTCGGTGACAGCGTACCCTCTTGAGAGGCTGCATCTTCAACTTCTGAACCTTGAGTGGTTCCTATGGCGTCGCCTGATTGAGTACTAGCGTCCTCTTTTTTACTACCACAAGCACTTATGCTCATAATAGCGGCTAAGGACGCCATAAGAAGACCTGTACGTCATGATACGTTTAATTCTATTATCTTCATCTCAACGTCCTTAAGTAAAATTAAAGTAAAGTGCTAATTAGCCTCGTAGTTGGTCGAGCATACTTTGGTATTTATCTTTTTTATCAGTAATTTTACTACGTTCGTCTGTGGCATTGGGCACTGGCTCTTTAGAGTCTTCTGCGTTCTTATCAAAGGTTTTTAGCTCAGCCTCTGCAGCGTCCAGAAGCCTATTAAGCATCATAGCAACCGCTTTTTCAGAAACTTCGTGCGTCATACTAAAGGCTTCAGAGGTAAAATCATCTTTAAGCTTAGACGCCCATTGATAGATATTAGCTATTGTTGCACTGTGCTTGTCATCTTGATCAGATTTACTAGATGTCTCTTTGTCATTGGAATCAGATTTCCCCTCTTTATCAGAGATAAAATCATCCTTAAGTTTAGACGCCCATTGATAGATATTGGCTATCGTCATACCATGCTTATCATCTGTGTTAGATTCATCGTCTTTGTTAGAGTCATCGTCTTTGGTAGGGTCATTGTCTTTGGCAGAGTCATCGTCTTTGGTAGGGTCATCGTCTTTGGTAGAGTCAGCCTGTTTTTCCGCATTGTAATCTTCAAAGTCACCGTCTTCATACATTACCGTATCGCCTTTTAAGACCTCAACACCCGTTACTCCATCATTTGAAGGCGCTTCTGTTGTATTCTCAAGAGACTCTAAAGCATTCTTGATATTATCGTTACTAGTAGGCTTATCTGACATGATTTATAATCCTTATTGTTGAAGTATATTTACACTCAATGATAAGTCAGCGCAATCTTATATTGCGTATCTTAATGTAGATTGTTTTGTTCTAAATTGTTTAAAAATGCTGCAAAACCTCCATCCGCTCGAGCTTGCAACCGACTACTGGTCATCACGCGAACGCGATTGCTCCAAGTAATGGCATAGCTTTGAGCTTCAAATTTTCCGACCAAATCTACATCTTCATGACAAGGTAAAGAGGAGAAGCCACCAACAGCCAAATAAGCCTCACTGCTAAAACTTAAATTTGCTCCATGGATATGATGATGTCCCATTTTATCTTGGTAATGAGCAATATAATCTTCACGAGTTTGCGCGGTTAAATGTGCCCAGCTATCAACGTCTACCACCCCGCAAATCATATCTGTCGGTTGGTGGCTAATATGTTCAATCTGCTGTGCTAGCCAATCCACAGTTACCACTGAGTCAGCGTCTGTACAGGTAAGCCATATTGCCCCATTTGCGATCGCATGACGAATACCAATGTCTCTTACTTGTCCCACACATTGATAATCACAGCATAGGTAATCAACGCCCGCGGCTTTAACAATGGACTGCGTATCATCGGTGCAGCTATCCAGCACCACTAGCGGATACGCTTTGATTGTTGATGGTAATTGCTTGATAGCAGATTGTACTGATGCCAAGCATTTGGCGATAGTCATCGCCTCGTTATGAGCAGGAATCACAATACCGATTTTCATATCAGTTTTTCTTGCATAGCTACCGAACTTTGGCAACGCTGCCAGACGTCTAGTAAAAAATCGCTGTCTACCATTTGGCTTTGATGAGTGAATGCAACCTGATGCTTGTCATTACTTGTAAGGTTAAAAGCATGGTGCAGGCGCTGATGCACGGTCTCACCTGTCATGGTAAATCCATCGATAGCATAACGCCAATGACAACACAGTAACGTACCGCCTATAGCAAGGTTTTGCTCAGTCCAAGCGATCACTGTGTCAATATCATTGGGTGGTAAATAATATAAAATCTCGCTGATGACAATTAAATCAAAGGGTGACTTGTTAGTAGACGTACTGCCTGATAAAGGATAAGCCTCTATAACGGCATCTTTTAAAGTCAATAATTTATTAGGAATCACACCCTGAATGACCTTAACATGAGACACTTTTGCCAAGCGCGCTTTAGCAAGTTGCACTGCCCGTTGATTACCATCGATACTCACTAATGCCAGGCAACGTTGAGCCAATAACTCACTAAGCACGCCGTTTCCGCAGCCCAATTCAATAGCATTGTTATATTGAGATTGTGGCAGTATCGCCAGGCAAATATCACGTTTGCGTTTTTCATACCAACGAGTTTGATACTGCCATGGATCGGTATTATCCTTATATAACGCGTCAAAATACGATTCGGAATAGCCACCATATTGGTTCACGTCAGCTAAGCTATTTTTAGAGGTATGATTCATACAAATAAACCTCCCAAGGTTGGCTGATTCTAGCAATCGTTTGCGCGGATAAAATGGGAGGGTTTCCCGTACTTTCATCCGCAGTAATTTGACTTTTAAAACAGGCAATGGCCTCTATTTTACGTTGTAGTTGCTCAGGGGTTAAATCTACTCTGATAGCATGGTGCCAAGGGATACGATTATCAGCAGGTTTTGCCCAATGCCATGCCCAAATTAATACTTGATAACAAGCTAAATGATACTGCTTGGCAAATGAGGCAACCACTAGCCCGGTTGCTTCATGATCGGGATGACCGTCGCGCATAAAAGGCGTTATTAAAACATCGTTAGGCTGGATAATAGAGGTTAATCTTTGCTGAAACTGATCTTGTTGGCTAAAGACATTACCATCTGTTAAGTCTAAAGCAATAGTCGTAACCTGGTGAGCAATGCCTAATACTTCCAGGGCTTTAACACTTTCTTGTGGTCGGATAGTATCAAGGCTTTCTTGAGAATAAATTTGCGAGTTCGGATGACTTTGTGTGCCATTGGTCACGTGAATAAGAACAATAGGATTGCCATTCGCGGCCAGTTGTTGCAACAGACCGCCACAGCCTAGCACTTCGTCATCAGGATGCGGGGCGAAGATGCAGACTCTTTGATTTGGGGCAAAGCTTTTTGCAATATCAAATCGAGGCAAATCTTGCAACCCTACCCAATTTTGCCAAGCTTCTTGACTGGTGCCATCGCCTTCAATAACACGATTACCCACAATCGGATGGTTGCTTTTAAGCCTTTCAGCATGCGTGACGGCGACGTCTTTTTTTATACGTTTTATAGCCTCTTTAGATATTATAGGTGCCATATATTGTTCTGCCCATTGGATAAGTCATTGGATAAGTCATTGGATAAAGCGCCAGCTAACTCGCCGATTTTTTGCATATCAAAAGCGCCATGGCTTTGGCGGATAAACACGGGCAGATCCGCTGACAATCTTGCAAAATGGGCATGGCGGCAAAATGGCGCTGCTCCCAATGCCTGTCCGATAACCTCCATTACTTGGCGAGCGACTTTTTCAACCTGTAATCTTAACTGACGAATAGCAAGCTCATGGCTGAGCTGTGGCTGACTATCTATTAAATCAGCCACATAATGAAAATACTGCTGAGTGACTGCCAATGCCGTACTAATTTGACCCAAATACATGGCTTTATAATCGTTTGGTTTCTGCTGATAGGCGCTGATTAAATAGTCTGCTAGATAAGCGGTTGCCCCATACCAACAAGCAGCAACCCCTGCTGCCCCATGCCAAAATCCTACCCGTTCTAGATAGGCATTGGCTGTCCCAACTTGAGCGGCTGCTACTTCATGAAACTGTAATATCGCTGTATCAGTGGCTTGCATCCCTACCGCTTGCCATTGTTCGTTATCAATCTCAATACCTGATTGGCTCATATCTACGACAAGCAATTGCGCGTGGCCATTAGCATTACGATACGTTATGAGTCCATGATCTACCATATTGGCCCCTGAGCACCACGCTTTGATACCGCTGACTTTTCCTTGCTCATAACGTATAGGATTACCTTCTGCTCCCCAAACAGCCCATAACCCTTGATTCGCTTTAGTATAGCCTATCTCATGTAAAATGCTTAGAGCGTCTAAATGCGACTCAAACCATTTTGCAATCGTTAAATCAATCCCTGCTACATAAGCCAAAATTTGCCAACGGCTCAACGTACCTGAGACTTCTCCATTTACAGGGCTAGCACCACTTGCAGGATGCGGGATTTTATCGCTATAGGTGATTAAGGTTTTTAAAATATCATGACGTAAGGCATCAGTTAAGCTAAGCGTACTAGTAGCTTGATTATCAACCCGTAAGATATTTTCTATACTGGCTTTCATCTCTGATAATAAAGAATTTTTTGCATTTAGCAGTAACATGAGGCCTCCTAATTATTCTTATGAGTCAGACATTTGGGCTGTAACAGATTGCGAAATATCTGTTTGATGCCCTTTTACATCATACAAATCATTTAAAAAATTCTGCTGCCAAACCTGTAAGTCATTTTGTTGTAGTCCTTGCAGTAATGACTGATAGCGCGACTGC
Source organism: Janibacter sp. CoH_79_TC_3 (assembly GCF_058197955.1). Taxonomy (NCBI): domain Bacteria; kingdom Bacillati; phylum Actinomycetota; class Actinomycetes; order Micrococcales; family Intrasporangiaceae; genus Janibacter; species Janibacter sp. CoH_79_TC_3. The sequence continues at coordinate 125,774 of NZ_JBXWIV010000006.1, read as the reverse complement.
CGCTCATCTAACGGCATTCTCAAAGCAATCCCTAAACCCTCTGTCATACTTTTTGGCTGGTATGGATCTATAATGACCGCGGCTTGCATTTGCTCAGCTGCCCCAGCATAACGTGAGAGCAATAACACGCCAGGATCGTCAGGATTTTGAGCCGCAATATACTCTTTGGCAACTAAGTTCATACCATCTTTAAGCGAATTAACCCAACCGATATCACTCTGCCAAAACATTGTCATTAGTGTCTCGTGGCTTATGACGCTTTCGCAGTAGTTGATAGCTTGCCAACTACTCATAATATTCTCATTTTCAGAAATATCATTTCTACACTTACTGAATAAGAACTGCTGATTAACATCATTAATAGCAGTTTTCACATCATTATAGAGGTGTTGATAAGCAGTCAAATCTAAGCGACTAGGACAGGCAATTTGTAATAACGTCAGCTGATTCTGGTATAGAGGATTTTGCTGTAAAAAATCGCGGTATGCTGAAAAACGCTTTAACAACCCCTTTGAGTAATCGATTCTGTCCACCGCAATAATTTTTTGGGCAGCAGGTTTTATGGTCTTTTTATTCTGATTGGCTTTGTCATATTGCGAGGATAAGTGGCTAATTTTCTGCTGTATTCTTGTCACATTTATGCCGATTGGATAAGCATCAATCCGCAAATAGTGAGGATGATTTAGACCTAAGTTAAGCATAATTTGCGTATTTTTTGACTGAGTAAAGGTGCTAAAACCTTGCGTGGCATATAAGACGTTTACTAGCGAATCTTTTAAATAATAATGACATACAGCAAAGCAATTGGCTCTACCTTGCTGAGTTTGTGTACCAAGCACGTCGTAATGAGCAAGATGCCTAATGAGCTCACCGCTTTTATCAAGTGATTGCCAGAAAGGTAATGAGACAAAGGGGATGTGGAAAAAAAAGCCGATACGATTGCAAATACCCAGCTGCCTACAATGATATGCCACACTTAAAAAATGATAATCATGCACCCAAATCACATCATCAGGCTCAATAACCTTCTTTAATTGCTTAGCAAAGAGGTGGTTTACCGTTTGATAGCCTGCGTAATCCTCTGGCGCTTGACTAATTAAATCAACTCGCTCGTGCAATAATGGCCACAGTACATTGTTGGCAAAGCCGCAGTAAAACTGCTGATACTGCTCAGTGGTAAGTGCAGTGGTCATATAAATGATGAATGTATTGGCACACGGCGCGTCAGCGTCTGCTAAAGCAGTTTGTTTGATACTACTAAATTCATTAGTATAATCATCGTTATAGCGCTCGATAATTCTACCATTCCAGCCCATCCAAACGACTGATTTTCCGTTTAATACGTCTTGCAGTGCTATTGCAAGTCCACCTGCCATTGGGTTGTTATCAGGCATTTTAACCCGATTAGACAAGACGATTAAGCGGCTCATACCACGTGTCTCACTTTCACCGTTTCTTTTACTAACGCATTATGTTGTTGGCAGAAGCTTAAAAAGCTATCTAGTAAAACAGTCACCTCATGAGTGTCATGGACGTAGTAATTGGCATGAGTAGGCTCACAACCGACCTTAATTCCCATCCCTTTTATTAACTGTGGTTCGTCTTCTAGCGATTTACTTTCACCTTGTACAGCCATAAATCCTGCTTCATCCGTAATATCATCACCGATGAAAATAGGAAAAACACTCTTATTACTCTGCACTTTTTTTAGTAAAGCTAGAATGGCGCTACCTTTATTTGCTCCTTTTGGCACCACCTCCCAAACATATTTACCGGATTTTAATGTCCAGTTATCATGACTTTTTAAGGTTTGTACCATGATGGTATAAGCCGCATCAGCTAAAGCAGGGTTTTTCCGGAAATGGAGGGCGACAGAATAGGGTTTGTTTTCTACGATGAAGTCATCAAAGGGAATGCAAGATTGGATAATAGATTCTGTTATTACAGCAAGTTCTATAATATTAACAGATACAACGTTTGTCTCATTATGGTCACTGCTGTCATCAAACGCTATTTCTAGTCCATGCGTTGCTGCGATCGGTAATGTTAAAGGAGACAGCATTTGTCTTGCTTCAGCCAAACTGCGTCCTGTCACAGCAGCAATTTTTACACCATAGGTTTGTATTTTTTGTAGAAGAGTTAAGGTTGACGTTGGGATAACGCTGTCCTTAGGATTCAATGTGAAATCGGCTAATGTGCCATCTATATCTAGAAACAAACAATAGCCTTGCTGATGGGATAAATAGTCAGCAAAGTTTTTTGGTGGAATATAGATAGGTCGCCCATTTATGCTGGGGCTTTTTGCTGAAGTCACGTTTCTTCCTTGTTAGTAAGAGACCATCTTGCGCTGAGACCACCTAAATATGAAACATTCTACCTGTTAAGAGTTGCTGTATTTCTAATATATGCCTATAGGGATGATATTCTTAAAAAGTTGAATCTAATAAGAAGTTTGCCATAACCCAAGTAAAAATCTAGTGACCAGAGTGTGCTGTTTAACGTGAGTTCTGTAACTCCTTAAACACGGTTGCCACTTATAAAAGACCGCTATACATGGTATGGGATTCAATGGCACTTAGCTTCTTGCGTAGTGCGCTCATTTGTAATTCGAAGTTCTTGTAATACTTTACCTTGTCTTTCTCTTTTTCCTCTAAGCTTTTTTGATAAGTAAAATCATCCAATAGCATTAAACAATTTGTAATTAACTTGAGATTATTTAATGATAGATCCTCATATCTACCCAAATCATGTGACTTGATTTTTGAGCGTAATTCAGTTTACCGTAATCTTGATAAGGGTCTGATAGCTGATGGGGCTTATTTTTAATTAATGGACTGCTTTCAAATTCTTTAGTATTTATCTGATTTTTCATTATATAAACCTAACTGGCTAATATAATAATCATACAGAGACCTATCCTTATCTACAGCATCTAATAGTTTGTATATCTCTTTGTTTGCATTATCTCTATAGAATTCTTCTCCATGTGTACTGACCTCAGAACTATAGCCAGCTAGATCAATAGGTAATTTATATACATTAACTTTATTACCATCGTAGTCATAGTTTAAATTACCATTCAGTTCGTCGCTTAAATCATCTAATAAAATAAGTATTTCTGTCAAGGATATTAATTTTAAATGATATTTTGCTATTAAATAAACAACTTGATAATAATATTTTTTTATACCACATGCTTTTATAATCTCTATATTAAAATCATAATATGGATTTTCACCTTGATAATCTATTTGTATGATATTAAGATATTTCTCATTACCAATTATACTTTCTAACATCTCGTCATTCTTATATACAAATAATTCAAGGTTTTTAACATTTAAATCTTTACAAAGATAACCTGACAGTATAAAGCTTGCTTCTAAGTGCGTTTTTTTCATTATAAACTCCTACCTCTTTGTAAACTTAAGTTCAACATTTTTCTTGTTAGATTCGCTATGGAAATAATGTATAGTTACTTCTCTTTTTCTGCCTTTAGCGGTGCATTCACGTACATGCTCTTTCTTGATCCATGGTCCAGGTCCATAATGGGCTATTAATCTAGGTTCATCACTCATTTGCAGACGAAAACTCTAACCACAAATCTGTTTCTGCGTTCACTGTTTGTATGAATGCAATGATCGCTACTGACACTACGGCAGCCAATCCGATATATGTTTTTTTATTCATATACCTTTCCTTATTTAGCAACCAATTTAGGGTGCACTAATCCATTAAAAAAGCCAAATTTCTTAAGTATTTGGCTTTTGATAAATCATCAAATATACTACTATAGGACTAAGAATAAGGATTATTTGGCAGCTCATTCTCCCATCTGTACTCTTCTTTTAATTTAACATTGCCTTCTTTATCTATACGTATATCTAAACTTAAAGTTCTATCTTTTAGATTCGGAAATAGACTGGGATAATATATACCCCAGCCAATTGGTATAGCAATACCCATAGGATTACCCTTAGGCGTTTTGCCTTCATATTTCTTTAAAGTACTTTTGACATCGACAGTATAGGTTTGCCATGCAGAGGCAGGTAATTGCGCGATGGCTTGGTTCCTGTTTTTATTACCAAGCGCTATCCATTCAGTTCTAGACACAACTTGACCATCTATAGTTATATAGTTTACTGCTGATACATCGCTATCTTCAACATTGACTTGAATTTGTTTCCCTTGAAATCGTTTAGTATCTTCTTCATCATCAAACCAAACGGCATAAGTGATAGTGAATTTATCAGGAGCCTTACCTTCAAATACACAGCTTACCCCGACGAAATACTCAGCATTATTATCTTCGTATGGATGTCTCGGCTTGCATTTCTTAAATATGCTCGTATTTTTAATGACTATTAAAGAATCTTCCCCATCTACACTTATACCTTCTACATTAGTTGATGCGCAGGCCGTTAAGGTTATACTGCTTAACAGTAAAAGGCTGAATCGCTTTATAAGCTGAATATGCTGCCTAATTATTTGATAAATTGTTACTAGTGCCGATTGCATAGCTTTTATCCTTTAGCCATTGAACGTATGAGTTTATTCTTATTTTCTCTGCCTTACTGGTGTTATATAAAATAGTATCGTTTGCTTTCAGCGCTTTATATTCTTTTCGATATTGCTGTTTAGACTTACCAAGACAAACCAGCTGACCACTGTTACAAGACTTCGCTGTCGCCATTGCTTCTGAAATTACTTTTATCTCTTGAAATTTTTTCTCACCCGCTGCTTGGAAACCTAGTGTATTTACCCAGTTTAATTTTAGATGGGACTGAGTAAAAAACTGGCTAGGTACTTTGACGCTTTGCTCTGCCCATAGAAACTCTCTTGAAAGATCAAACTGAGCTATATCTACCTTAATTCCCAATACTTTCAATGCAGCAACGCTATCATGAACGATAGGGTTGGTCACTTTCTGATAGGCACTAGGTACAGTAAAGTCAACTCCAGCATTTTTTGCTTCATTGATTAACCATATCAGAGCAACATCAGATAAGTCGCCTTATGATAACGAAAGTGATTATATCGCGCATGTTGAAACCGTCTGTGAGAAGTATAAAATAAGCCCTCAATTACTGTTCAAGACAATCGGTGAATGTTTTGCTTATTCAGATGATGTGCGATGCGAATACTGTGGTTATGTGTGCCCTTTACAAATACCAGCAGACATTCCGTATATGCGTTCAAAAGACAGTTGGTGCTGTGAGGTATGTAAGCATGCTGTATGGCGGGAACATAATCATAGATAAGTCGTTCAAATTTCAAAGCCAGACAGCTTAGGTTGTCTGGCTTTTTTCACCTTGATAAATACAAGGTTTCGAAATTAATTAGGATTAATTAACTTACATTACAAGTTATCTTTTTGCCTTTGCTATTGGTGTCCCAGCCATATTTATTAATAAACTGACCCAATTTATTTTTTTCAGGAGTGACTATAGACATAGTGTAACCTTGGGTTTGAAATGTGCTTGTTACCACATAGCTCTCAATCTGAGAGCTGGCTAAATATAAGTCATTTTTAGCAGGAGAGAGTGAGGCGATATTTTTTGGCATCATATAAGCTTGTTGAAAGTCTACTGATGCACCTGTTTCATAGCTATGGCCTTCACCGTCATCATCTCTGTCGCTAGTAGAGACATCTTTAAAATTACAGTTACTTTTTAATGGCATATTACCTTTTAGTTTATCCAGTCTAACGAATTTTGAGCTCTGGGTATTGCCCGCTCCCCATGTACGAGATTCTATTACTGCAACTTCTGGACGCTCTTTACTACCGTAAAAAGTAATCGTAGTTTGTGGGTTATCTTCACGAATAGTTTGCGTCATTGTATAACGATTTTTATTTTCGCTATCCCGTTCTAATTTTCCCATATTTGGCAAATTAGCAAAATTTTTCCACGTCCAAGTATTGTTACGCATTTTTTCGACGGTTGGTATCACTGGGCGTGTATCAAAAACTTCAGAAAAATTACTCGCAAAGCTTAACGTCGGTACCAAAAATAGTGATGCCAGTAGGTATTTATTCATAATTGTATCTCGATTATTTTAAAAAATTTATTGAGCTGATAAGATTTTACTTAAAAACGCTAATATTGCTTGCTGAAAGTAACCCTCTTGACGACGTTAAGAGGGTTATTCGATGAGTATGAGGCTTAATAAGTGCAAGTAACCGTCCTTTTTTCTGAATAGAATATGTAAGTCATTACTTTTAAAATATAAACTTACCTATCCTTGCTCATAATATTAAAAGAACATTTATCACTATTTAAAAGTACAAGTAACATCATCGTTATTGTTATCAACACTTTGTAGTTCTAGGTTTACATGCTCATACACAGGTTTAAAAAACTCCTCTAAACTTTTCGCAATACCAAATTCCCTATCGGAGCCAGAATTACCAGACATTTCTGCATCATAAATATACAAGGGTTGAAATCCTTTCTTTTCCCATTTATAGAATTTTTGAGTAAAAAGCGAATCAACATCACAGTTAGACGGAATGCGAGTTAAATCTTTTTGATTAAAGAAATCATTAAGCTCGTAAATACCTCCAAGAGAGCTGTCATCCATAACACCCTGACTTGAACCTAGAGTAATAATATTTGGCCGGCTCTTATTACCATATGCTGACATCGAACTTGTTTCGTTCAATCTAGCGTTGATAGAATAGTTTGGATCTTCAGGCTCATACTCATTTTTAACAGGGGTTTTCTCAAGCCACTCTTTCGCATAGGGTATCGCCGCTAGTTTATTCCATGTCCAATTTTCATTAGGTTTTAAAGCGAGATAATCAGTTATGGCGATGAATTGTGGGGCACCAGAACTTTTCGCTTCTGAAGCTTCACTCTCTACTTCGGTATCTTCATCCGTGAGTTGGTCATAACGATCACCTACCCCATCTGGACATGGAGTTTCAGCACCCTTTTTGTCGATACAAAATTTCCGACCTCCTTGCTCATTAACAAGAGCAATGCCGTTATTAAAATCTATGATGCCTTCACTATCATCCCAATAAGCCTTGATAAACTGCATTGGAATTACAAGCTTACCTGTCTTATCAATGTATCCGTATTTAAGGTTGTCACTGTCTTCTTCATAGTTAAATACAGCAGCTAATCCATCTGAGAAATCATTGACTGTTTCATACTTTAAATTTATTGGGATAACTGCTGTGTTCTTAGTATCAACATAACCCCATTTACTGTCCTTCTTAACAGCGATGAGCGACTCACTTAAGTTGCCCATACTTTCATACATAAAGGGTATGACCACCTCATTCTTTTTATTAATCAGTCCGTATTTACTTTCATAATCTTCCGTATCTTTAGGTGGACGAGCTGCGGTGGCGAATCCATCATGGAAATCGGCTAAAGCTTGGTATTCAAACGGGATAACGGTTTTACCCTGTTTATCAATAGCACCATACAAACCTTCAGTACTCACAATAGCAAGTCCGTCAGAGAAACTGCTTGCCCACTCGTATTTTGGCTCTATGACTACCTTACCCTTAGTGTCAACAAAACCATATTTATCGTTTTTACTGACAGCAGCTAAGCCTTCTGAAAAGTCATTGAACTCTAACGATTCTCCACCCTCTCCTGCCACTATCGCATCAAACTCAAACGGAATAATTAATTGTCCGTCTTTATCGATATAGCCTACTCTATTGGTTTTTTCATATTCATCATTACTCTGCTTAATGACCCCTGCAAGCCCATCTCTTAAGCAACCGACTAGGTCATAGCCCTCTACATCAGGTATAACGCACTTTTCTTCTTTTTTATCACTTTCAACTTCTGCAGTATCAACTGCCTTTTTTTCACTTACTGACGATGGCGTCACTTCAGCATTATTTTTGTCACTACATCCTGATAGGGCGAGAACGCTAAAAACTAAGGGTAGATAGATAGGTTTCAATGCAACAGTCCTTGTTAAGTGGGGATATTTAGAAGTTTGAGGTTGATATAAATATTTGATAATAATTTCTGAGATTGTGATTAATAGTCTTTCCAGTTGTCAAAGTTATAAACTCCTGAAGTCATATAACTATCACTTTTAGATTTAGCAGTATGCAAAGGCTGACTTGACGTACAGCCTTTGATCTATAAGATGTATATAAAAATGAACCTAATACTCTCTTACCAAGCCTTGTTCAGACTTATCGTATTTAAAGCAAAAAGGCTCATTCATATAACCTGAAGACATTCTATAGGCATCAATATCACCAGAGAAACAAAAACGATTGGATTTAAGATTGAAGTCGTAATGTATAGTATCGCCTTTATTATTCACGGCTACCGCCTTTCCTTCACCGTCAGTTGCAGCTGATAACGCATAGCCAAAAGGCACGACTCTTTTCTTAGCAGGATCAATAACAACCAATCGATATAGTGTCTTCATATAACCTTTGGCATTAGTCTCAAAGACATAAATAATCTTATTACCATCGAAGTTAGGCTTGCGCTCTTTTATCACCTTTGCGTAGCTTTTTAAGCGGCTATCGGTACAAAACTCTTCATCCTCATAATCAAATTCACATTCAACCACTGTCACACCGTATTTCGTTTTAGGTGCTGCATTGGAAGTAGAGGATAGACCCAAAATAACTAAAGATGCCGCGAACATCAGACTCGTTTTTTTTAACATAATAACCTTTCTCTTAATTTAGATTAGGTGGTTCTACAAACCTTTATAGAATCACTGATAGTTTTGCGGATAACGTTCTTGGTCCATCTCACTCCAGTCTGCATAAGTCTTTTTAGAGAGTACCTTACCTTGGCGATCTAAGGTATATCGCGTGATACTGTCATAACCACCGTTATATGCATTAGCGCCTTTAGTGTTCAAATTATAAACATCTAACTTTCCATCTTCATAGCGCCCACCATCGACGTCTTCAGCATCTCCCATTGGCTCAATATAAGCCCTATCGTATTTAGGCGGTATAACCACCTTGCCAGTTTTATCTATAACACCCCATTTGCCGTTGTTATATGCTCCAACTTTTACAGCAGCCAGTCCTTCAGAGAACTCCATGGCTTCATCCCATTTAGCAGGAATTGCTATATTGCCAGACTTATCAACGAAGCCAATCTTACCCTCATCATCACCTTGCATTGAGGTGTTATACTTAGCCAAACCTTCATAGTAATCATCTAACCAGTTAAATTTAAAAGGTACTACGGTCTTACCAGTTTTATCAATGACACCGTATTTATCGTTTTTACTGACGACTACCCTACCGTCACTGAAATCGCCTGCCGTTTGGTAAGTATAAGGTATGACCATTTTACCCGTTTTATTCATATAGCCGTATTTACCGTTTTTATAGACGGCAACCAAACCTTCTTTAAAGTCACGATAGTCAATAATCACCCCATAAAAAAGTGGCGCTTCATGCTCAATCGGTATGACCAATTTGCCAGCTTCATTGATATAGCCTTGCATGTATAAGTAGTCTTCATAATCCTCAGCGCCATCGTAACCTTTAACTGTACCCATTTTCATTAATGAGACACGCGCCATGCCATCAGAAAAATCACCGCAACCATAATATTTTGCAGCTACAACAACCTTCCCGTTATCATTTTTATAGCCACATTTAACATCATTGTTATTCTCTACCTCAAAACTCTGTAATGCAGCTACAGCAGGTAATGTGAAAAATACGCCACAGAGGCCCAAAGCCAGTGTCGTTTTTTTATTATATATTTTCATCTCAATCTCGATTATAAGGTGTGGAAGCGATATAGCATTGATAAAAACTGGCCTATGCAACACTGCTAATAAGGGTATTAAATTTAGGCAACAATAGTAATCAACTTTTATTCATATATCAATATATATGTTATTTATTACCTAAGCCTTAAGCTATCTTTTAGATAAAAGCTATAGATGCAAAAAAAGCCAGGCAACTCAAGTTACCTGGCTTTTTTATACAGTATCTCTTGTTTAAATCGAAACTATCAGTCGTAACTATCAATTCGTATGGATCGTCATTTTTATAATTCTTTTATACCATCAACAAGACCGAAAATCGGTTTCTAAAGCGGGTGAATGAGCCTTACTCATTGAGTTTTTGATAATACTCACAACCATCTTGATAGCCTTTATCACAAGATTTACTAAACCACTCTTTTGCAGACACGATGTTCTGTTTTACGCCTTCTCCTTTGGCTTACATTACACCAAGATTGCGTTGAGCGATAGCATGCCCTTGATTGATTGGCTGATTTTTGAGTCCATTCAAACGCTTTAGTATTATCTTGAGGGATGCCTTTGCCTTCGGCATATATCACTCCAAGGCTATATTGAGCGGCAGCACCACCTTGATTGGCTGCCTTATTAAGCCACTCAACTGCTTTTGCATCACTCTGAGTGATGCCTTTGCCTTTAAGATACATATCTCCAATTTTTGATTGATATAAACCAATATAGTCAATCCACAATAAAACTGGAACAGCCCATATCATGAAACAGTTTAGGTAGATTATTCTCCATCCAACCTTGGCGTAGAAACTTAGCTTGAGCCCACTTCTTTTCGATAGGGTTCAGCTCAGGGCTATGAGGTGGTAGAAATAACAAACGGTGACCATGCCTATTAAGCAATCTTTGAACACGTTTGTGAAAGCTGGCGTTATCCATGACAATGACGCATTTGGTTTTAAGGCATGGAATCAGTGTATTTTTGCACCAGTCATAGAATATATTGCCGTTAATATTCTGCTCAAAGTAATCAAGTGCAAACAGCATCTTTTCATACAGAGCCCCAATAACGTTGGTACGCTTTTTAGCTTGCCAGTTGTAGCGATCGATGCAAGGTTTACCTATCGGCGCATAGCCGTAAGGGCGAATAGTCTCAGCCTCAAAGCCGCTTTCATCCATATAAACGATGGGATAGCCTTGAGTCATATAATTATTTAAATGATTGAGATACTTAGCTCTTTTTATCAAACAGGCTTTTGGATGTTCTAAGATCTTTTTTTTGACTGATGCTAAGACGTTTTAATGCAGCTTCAATACCTGACTTACTACAGCCTAAACGCTGTGCTCGCTCGTACATATAATCGTCTGGATGCTGCTCAACATCTTTCAATAAGGCTTCATTTGATATTTTAGTCGGTGCTTTATTTCTGGTGGTTTTAGGAGCTAAGCTCTGCTGCCAGCTGTGAATCGAGCTTGTGCTAAGCTGATAAAAGTTAGCTGCTTCTCGAATGGTCATGCCGTCTTTAATGCTACGCAGTACTTGTTTGCGAAAGTCGATTGAATAGGTCATCGTTTATTTCATTAAATGAATTGGTTATAAATATTGTATCGGTTTTATCTAAGATTGACTATATTTTAATAATTAGTTTTAGAAAAATTATTTAATTTAATTGATGTAGAATTAAACAAATGTACTTACCGTACTATAATTTCTATTTTCTGTACTGGCTCCTTATTAAAAAAGGAATTTTTATGAAAAAGCTTGCGGCTTGTCTTTGTTTTGCCTTGGCTTGTATCTCTACCTCTCATGCTGAAACCATCGCTGGTTACAGCTTTGAAAAATACCCTGCTAAAATTTATAACGGTAAACAAGCGCCCTTAAAATTAGGTGACTGGAGATCTTTTCGTACTCGTCTAAAAGCAGCTCATAAAGATGGTGAAATTAACTTCGCCGGTAACTATATCGTAACGACCTGGGGCTGTGGTACAAGCTGTGTGTCAGGGGCTATGATTGATAAACGTACTGGCAAAGTATACGATATCCCACTGGGTGAAACTGAGGATAGTGTCACCCCTTATGAAAGTGGCACAGAATGCTTCGCAGACGGAGCGGAACTCGATGACAACGAGCGTTTGGCTTTCTATCCTAATAGCCGCTTATTTATCAGCCGCAATTGTGAAGGCGAGAAAGTGAACGAAACCACCGGTAAACAACTTATCACCTATTATGTCAACATTTGGAATGAAAAGACCAAGACATTCAAGCTAAAAAAGGTTCAGCAATCTAAACTCGTTAAAGTGGACTACAGTCAATTTTAAACTAACTTTTCTCCTGTATTTACCTTTTAAAGCCAAGTTTTTAGCCTAAACCTCTGGCGAATCAGTAATCTTCTTTCACTAGTCCGGTTCCCTAGTGAGGACTTGAATACTAGGCTGTAGGGTAATGGTATCAACGTTTTAACTCGCTGAAATAGTCACAGTGTACTTCATGGTGTACAAAGCGTTAGATTATTAAGATCAGCTATCACCAATAATCCTGCTCAGCTTTAGCAAGCCATTCATTAAAATTTTTAAATATCATATGAAAAGGCAAATCAGTAATATCAACTACCATTACTTTTGGATCACCTGAACAATCATCACCATCAAAATAAGCCATCCATTCACTGTTTTGAGCGAATGGAACTAAGTTAAAATCCTTAATTTTATTGTTTCTAAGACTATATGATAGTTTGGATCCTTCAGTTGTAGAGTCTAAGAACCACCATTGAAAATATTCATCAGACTTGACTGCTTCTGTATTTTTTGTCAATTGGATGTAAGCAGCAGGATAAACGAATCCAACTGGTAATATTTTTGATGAATAAGGTTTAAAACTTTTTTGTTTGATCATTACTTTATTATCTCTGGATCATGTTAATCGATGCGCTATACAGGCATCGAACTACCAGCCGTGACCACTATCATTCAAGTTATAGAGCAGCTAAAAATGAAACTTAATACTCTCGAGAAAACATCATTGCTAAGTAATTTTGACATTGATTTTGAATATGATGAAGTTAGATGTCTTGATAATTTCGATTATATTTTGGTCTTTAGTAAAGAAAGGCTATCTATTAAAACAAATTTTGTGGCAAAAGCATACGATAGAGAAGGTAGCTTTAAGTTCGTCATACCGTTTCCTTATGTAGAAATTGATCATAAAAAAATAAATCTTATATATGGTTGGTCTTGGGAAATTGATGAAGATGTAAGAATAGTATTTAATACTAATGATAAAGCTATGCGTGACTTTTGGTATGCATTCGATTTGGTGCAACGCAAGTATACAAGTCATGGTAAGGCTTATTAAAGATAAGAAAATACGAGTTTCTTATGAAAGTGTTATATCATTCAAAAATCAGGTTATTGTAAAATATGAAAACATTAATTTGGCCGATCTATGGTGAAGTACCACCATATTGAATTATTGGAGATAGATTCTGACGCTTAAACAAAAATAGGTATACCTCAAGGGAACCACATATTTCACCCTTCAAACCTATTAATAGACCACTTAAAACAGACTGGCATAATGGAACCACTTATATTGAACCAATGACATTGATCATAGCTTATTTAATAAAGCCTGAAGATAGTTAGCGTTGATCCATAAATAAGAGCTGACTGATCCAGATCTCAATCTGCCTATCGTTTAGCACAAACTCCCATATCCATATTAAACACCCCATAAATCATAAAGTATTAACCAGCCCTATTAACAATAAACGCTCGGTGAAGCTAATTGAACAGCGCTATAATAAAAAATCAGTGCAACCAAGGAAGGTGAGCACAGTGTATGGATCTCGTTTAATCGATAAATAAGATGTGGACGTATAACCCCACAAAAGCATTATAGGGAGATAGGCGATGTTAAAGCTTCGATCGAAATACCAATATATCACTTTTAAAAGATATCTAAGCTGCTTAATATTGCCAGCACTACTAGCGAGTGCTGTGACTAGTACACAAGCAGCCACGTCTACAAAAACTCCTTCTACCAATAAATCTGCTATGAAAAAACCCGTCAAACCAATCAAGGACGTCATTACTTATGCCGAGCGTGATTGGCGCTCAGATGATGGAAAGTTCTTATTAACGATATATTCAGGGGTATGGAACCCTCATGGCACTTTATTTTATTTAAACAAAGATGACGGCGTATCAGTTGAAGGTTTTCAGAAAGGATTAAACATCACCTTAAAATCATATGATCCAGAGATTGGTTTAGAAGCGCCACCAGAATATGCCATCGATGGCACGCTAAATCTGCGTAACAATACATTAATAGGGACAGTGACTCATTATCCAGAGGGCGAAGCGACAATCAAAAAAACCACTTTTTCCCCAGCAATTCCTGTTAAAACCTATCCACAGTTTATTTTTAAATATTATGGCGTTGACGATGAACGTTGGTATCGCTCTGCCATCACCCAAGTGGATGTCATTAATAAAGATACGAATAAAGTTGTGCAGAAGTTAACAGGTTTTAAAGCAGCGGCGCACAGTACCAGGTATGTGGACATTAACTACGATGGCTATTTTGATCTGGTATTGAACGTCGCAGAAGGCGATCACAGTGAAAAATATATTTACTGGCTTTATGATCCACAAAGTAAAAAGTTTGTGCGTAATAAAACGTTGGAGGCAGTTTTAGGCTACGCGACACGTTATCCGCATAAGCAACTGGCACGCTTTAAAGACGACACTCTAAAACGAGTAGATGGTCAGTGGAAAAGAGTACCCTGCTGCTAGACAAGCTAGATATATACTGCTGCAGATGTCTGTTAGCTATTTTGGACGGGATGTATCTTGATTAAAAAACCTTAATGACGGCGCAGCTCTTTCGCATTTAGCCTATCATAGGCTTTGCAGCCTTTTGCATAATCGTTATTACAAGCGATTTGATACCACTCTTGTGCTTCGATTTTATCCTTAGGCACGCCTTTTCCCGCTTCATACATCATTCCAAGGCGATACTGAGAATCGGCATCATCTTGATCTGCAGCGTCTCGGTACCACTTCAGCGCTATATTATAATCTTGACTGACCCGTTCTCCTTCCTCAAACATAAGACCTAGATTATATTGTGCGTCTGACAGACCTTGATCCGCAGCTTTTTGATACCATTCGACAGCCTTTTAGTGGTTGCCAAGTCTGCAGCTAAGACTGGCACGCTTAGCCCAAGCAATAAAACTAAAATCATCATTGTATGGATAAAAATCGTTTTCATTATAGAGAGCTCCATGGCTTATCTTTAATAACGTCAAGACCTTTATAGTAATGAATTTTTATCTACTTAAGGCTGATTTATGAATACTTTATCAATGATAATCTATAAAACAACGGTTACTGATTGCAGCTCATTTCTACTCCATTCCCACAAGCTTTATTTAGCCATATATCGGCTTGAGATTTATCTTGCGCTACCCCTCTGCCATAGTTGTACATGGTGCCGATGACATATGCTGACATGGCATCACCCTGCTTAGCGGCTTTGAGATACCAGTTGAACGCTTGCTTATAGTCTTGCTTTACACCATAGCCATTCTCAAACATCCATGCTAGATTATACTGGGCTTCAGTTAATCCTTGATCTGCTGACTTCTGATACCACTTCACTGCTTTCACATAATCCTTAGCAATGCCGCTGCCATTCTCATACATGACCCCAAGATTATTTTGCGCATCAACTTGTCCTTGTTTGGCCGCTTTTTGATACCACTCAAACGCTTTGCTATCGCTTTGAGCAACGCCTTCGCCATGACTGTACATAACCCCAAGGTTGTACTGAGCTTCGTCATAACCTTGCTCAGCGGATTGCTGCCACCACTGCCTAGCTTTGCTATAATCTTGCTTAACCCCTCTGCCAAAGTAGTACATCGCTCCTAGAACGTACTGGGCTTTTACTTGTCCCTGATTAGCCGCTTTGGTGAGCCATTCAACCGCTTTGCTATAATCTTGTGTTACTCCATCGCCTTCGTGATACAGAACGCCAAGTTCAAACTGAGCATTGGCGTCACCTTCGTTGGCGGCTTTGTTGAGCCATTCAATTGTTTTAGCTGGGTTTTGAGGTCTGTTTTCTTTATTAAGGTTTAGGAGGTGTAAGTTATTCTTAGCACCATTATTTCCTTGAGAGGCAGATTTTAAGTACCACTCTCTGGCTTTGCTATCACTCTGCTCGATCCCTTCCCCTTTGTGATAAAGAGCTCCAACATTGAACTGTCCCTTAGCATCGCCTTGTTCTGCTGCTTTTAGATACCACTCAAACGCTTTAGCCGAATCCTGCTCGACACCTTTGCCTTTATCATATAATTCGCCAAGATTATTTTGAGCCTCAGCATTACCTTGAGTAGCAGCCTTTAAATACCATTCCAATGCCTTGGCATAATCTTGCTTAACGCCTCTGCCTATATAATGTTTAAAACCAAGCTCATATTGAGCATCCGCATCATCTTGCTCTGCCAACGCTTGAGTCGTTGCAAAGTCTGCACTAACAGCTGGTAACGTTAATCCAAACGATAAGCTCAGCATTAACACGTTATAAATAACAGACGTTTTAAATTTAGTCATGAATACCACTCTCCTTACGAAAAGCAAATATCTAAGCGATTAAAAGCAACAGCGACTTCTTAATTCTAGCTATATTTAGCTTGATTGGATATTGATATTATATATCTTGTAAAAGTACCATTCTGTAAGCTGCTATTAGCAACAGCTTAAAAGGCTAGCAGCAATTTAGGCAAGATTTCTGAACCACTCCGGTATTGTCGTAATCTCTCAGAATGGTCAGTCTCTGCCAATACTTGAGCGGTTCAGTTAGAGAGTACTTAATCCAATTTTAATTAGGTCTACCATATTTAAAATATCTAGTCCTAGAGACTGGATGTTTCATTAATCAAACATAAAAATCAATTTACGTGACTTTTGACAAATACCAAACAGCTTGTTATGATAAAAAACATCGTGGGTTTACGGCTACTTCCAGCGCGATGAAAAACAAAGACTGGTAAAACGCACAACTCCTTTTCGCTCTGTAAGGTGACTGTGTCGTTTCAATTTGGCACAGACAGAGCAACAGGAGATTTCTTTATGACTACTTCTAGTCAATTGATTCCAAACTTTATACTTCTTAATCATTTTCCTCATACTCAGCGACTGAGTCTTATGAGCGCTTTCTGCTATCCCGCTTTTTTAAGCAAGCCCTCCAAACAGCGTCATAAACCTTTATCAGTCTCAGTCACTGATAGGCCAAGCTATGTCAAAAATATGGCTTACCTTGGTTTTATTACTGTGCCAAGCGACTCTCAAGTTTGACGCACAGCAATAAGACCCACTAAGAATTTGAGTGCATTCACCTCATTTAACAATTATTAAAAGGTAACCTTATGACAGTATATAGCGATACAACCAACCAAGATGACCACACTACTCGCAATCAAGATATGGGCGTTGAAGACTGGATGGTAGAGATATGGGACTGGATGGATAACCATAATATAGAAGGCAGCTCTGACAGTATTGTTCCTCGTGATCCTGAAGCGTTACGCCAGTTAGAGCGACTTGATTTAGGATATGGAAAATTGACGAGTTATAGCTATATTGATAATAGATCAGTATTACAAAGCGAAAGTGAGTCCACTAAGCCATTACCTGGCGCTATCGGCAATTTAAAGAACCTAAAGTACCTTAGACTGATCGGTTTTAAGGAGCTGCCGGAAGAGATTGCTGAATTAGACAGCTTAGAGACGCTGGTTTATATGAAGTGCGCTTTCACTGTGTTCCCAAAAGTACTGTGTAAATTAAAGAATCTTAAATCTCTTAATATCTTTTCAAAAAGCTTGGAGAGGTTTCCTGATGAGCTCGGAAATCTATCATCACTTACCCATTTTGATATGAGAGGAACGCAGGTTCAGGAGTTACCAGACGCTATTGGCAAACTAAGTAAGCTCACAAGTATTGAGCTGTACGCTAACGAAAAATTGAAAGCCCTGCCTGAGAGTATCGGAAATTTAACAAACCTTGAAAAAATAGACATACGTGCTTCTAATCTCAAAACCCTGCCAAGCTCGATAGGCAATTTGAATAAACTGAAAAGTCTTGGACTCTATCACAATAGCCTACAAAATCTGCCTGATAGTATTACCAATCTCAAAACATTGGAACAAGTCGATGTTAAGGGAAACCCTCTCTCGACTGTATCCAGAGCTGTCAGTCAGTTTTTAGGTAATGTGGGGTAATAAGACGACTTAGTAAGAAATAATACCAAACATAAGAAAAGCCAAACAGCTTAAGTTGTTTGGCTTTTCTTATGTACATTACCTATTAAAAACAGTCCGAAGCTTCTATGCAATTACAGTCTCTAACTCCTAAGTTCTATACAGCACTTTAACCACATGCCAGCCAAACTTGGTTTTTACTAAATGTGGGGTAAAGAGTTCACCGTTGAAGCAGACCTTATCAAATGCTGGTACCATGTCGCCTTTTTTAAACTCACCTAAGCTGCCGCCTTTTTTAGCTGATGGACAGTTGGAGTGTTTCTTAGCCAGCACATCAAACTGCGCGCCTTTTTTAAGCTTGGCAATAAGATCATCAGCCAGCTCTTTATCTTTTACTAAAATGTGTAATGCGCTAGCGGTACGAGCCATAATGTAAAGCCTTTATAAAATATCGATTATCGTGGCATTATATCACTACTTAGTTTGGTTACTAACCTAACTTGACTGCCCTACTAGATCAAAATCATTCTCTACACAGGGACTACAATTTAGATGAGAATCGATACTTTTGAGTGTCGTTGCCACTACCTATCAGTCTATCGTTTTGATGACCGCGAAGAACCTCGACCTTTCGCAGGACGCTTGCCACGGGCAGCAGGTTTTCCATTGCCAGCAGACTTCTTACCATCACCAAAGGGACGCCTATCTTTACCTTTAGAACCCGCTGGTTTTCTAGCATCATCTTTAGGATGTTTAGCATTGCCCTTTGCTGCACCCGCTGGTTTTGAAGATACTTTTGCTTTTGACGAATCATCAGTACGAGGTTTTTTTCGTGGCGTATTACGCGATTTCTTAGCCGCAGTATTGTCTTCCGAAGAAGAACTTTCTATAGATTTAAGTAAAACCGATAACTCTTTTGGGGTTAAATCTCGCCAGTCTCCAACCGGAATACCCTTAAGGCTCACATTCATAATCCGTGTACGTTCAAGCTTCACGACTTCATAGCCAAAATGCTCACACATACGACGAATTTGGCGGTTTAAACCCTGTACTAGCGTGATATTAAACACGGTAGGCGCTACCTTAGTCACCGGGCATTTTTTCGTCATTCTCCCCAAAATAGGCACACCACCTGCTAAACCTTCAATAAAATTATCCGTTATCGTCTTATTTACCGTCACCACATAATCTTTTTCATGATTATTACCCGCACGTAAAACCTTATTAACCAAATCGCCATTGCTCGTTAAAAAGATTAAACCTTGGGAATCCTTATCCAAACGCCCAATCGGGAAAATACGTACGCTATGTCCAACAAAATCAACAATATTGTTTTTCTCGGAGCTTTCTGTGGTACTCACGATGCCCACTGGCTTATTCAACGCAATAAAAATAAAATCATCTGCTTCTCGTGGCTCAATAAGCTGGCCGTTGACTTTTACTACATCTCCAGCAACCACTTGCGCGCCTACTTGAGCACGCTTGCCATTGACGTACACGTTACCTTGTTCAATAAAACGGTCAGCGTCGCGCCGAGAGCAAATACCGCTTTCGCTAATGTATTTATTTAAACGAGTCGAGGAAGTGTTAAACATAAAGTGCCATTTTCACCTAATAAAAAGCTTTTTGCGCTAAGAAAAAGACTGAATTGAATGTGTTATCAACAACGAGATAGCCCACATTATATAGGAAATTTAATACATATTTTAGAAGGGATTTCCAAAAACCTATTTCTGATCACCGAAAGTAACTTAGCTACTCGTTGAGAAATTAATATTATGTAAAATATATCCTTAAACACATCTCAAATTTAGTATGACAGCGCCCTATCACTTGCAATAATAATCATCTAAAATGGATGCCATTTATATAGATAATACATTTATTACAGGGCCGCTTACTGCAAATAGTTACTGCGCAATGAGTATTAATTACATAACTATGCTACTTGATACATGCCACATCAGCAGTAAGTGACTGTCCGTTCCACCAACGTAAGGCTAATCATCATGAAACCAGTAATTAGAGTCGCAATCGCCGGTTACGGTAACCTCGGCCGCGGTGCCCAAGCTGCCATCAAGCAAAGCCCAGACATGCAATTAATCTGTGTATTCAGCCGCCGAGACCCCGTATCTGTCACTTTAATTGACCCTAGCGTGCCCGTGTACGCGATGGACGATGTCGCTCAATACAAAGATGATATAGACGTGCTGATCTTATGTGGTGGCTCCAAGTCTGATTTGCCTGAGCAAGGCCCAAAGTTGGCTGCTTTATTCAATATTGTCGACAGCTTCGATACGCACGCAAAAATTCCTGAGTACTTTACCGCGCTTGATACGCCTGCCAAAAAAGCTAACAAAGTTGCCATGTTGTCTGTCGGCTGGGATCCCGGTTTATTCTCTATCAACCGTTTATACGGTGAAGCCATTTTACCGGTTGGTGAAACCTACACCTTTTGGGGCAAGGGCTTAAGCCAAGGACATTCAGATGCCGTACGCCGCGTGGCTGGCGTGAAATCTGGCGTACAATATACCCTTCCTTCAGAATCTGCCATGGCACGGGTACGGAATGGTGAGCAGCCAACGCTGAGCACCCGTGAGAAGCACACCCGCGAATGCTATATTGTGTTAGCAGATGGCGCCGATGCCGATAAGGTACGCAACACCATCGTCACTATGCCGGACTACTTTGCCGACTACGATACCAAGGTACACTTTATCGACCAATCAACGTTTGAGCGTGAGCACCAAAAGATGCCTCATGGTGGTTTTGTCATTCGTAGTGGCGTGAGCGGCATGGATAATGAGCAGAATAATCAAGTGTTGGAGTTTTCATTAAAGCTCGGTAGTAACCCTGAGTTTACCGCAAGCGTGCTCGTGGCTTATGCCCGCGCCGCCTATAAAATGAACTTAGTAGGTGAAACTGGAGCGAAAACCGTACTCGACGTCGCACCTAGTTTATTGTCGCCTAAGACTCCAGCTCAACTGCGTAAAGAACTACTGTAAATGTCTGCTCTAAACTAGAGATAAAGATTGAACCACAAAAAAGCACCAAACCCATTAAGGTTCGGTGCTTTTTTTATACTCTGGTTTTTGGTGAGCTATGCTAAATAAACAGTTGAAACCTTTCTATATAATTTCTACGTGATTTAAAGCCCATTGATGATATATAAGAATTTTGCTTTATAAATCATTTAGACCCAACCCTCTTCCAAAAGCTGCTCGGTGTTACTCACTTTAAAATCATGATATAAGTTAAAAAACACCGTTGGATCTTCAATATTATCGAGCAACCCACGTTTATTAAGCGCGACAAACAGCGCCAGTGCATAAGCCGCACAATGGATAGATTTCTTAGGATTAAATTCACGATCGGTAAAAGCTTGATATTGCATAACTGCCTCATGCAGCTGAGGATTTTGCTTTAGGGCATTGACATATAGCCAGTCATAAAATGTAGTCAATGGCTCTACACTCCATTCCATGCCAAAATAATTATAGCCAACCAGTTCACCTGAGGTTATTAAACGCTCATCCTTTTTGGCTTGTCTTGGCGGCACTGTCAGCAAGTCAGTATAAGGGCCACCATCCTCAAAAATCATGCTGCTCTGAAAGGCGTTTTCGACACTATACGCTTGACCATCATGTTCATTGGTGAGCTTTAAGCTCAATGGACTGAGCGGAAAGCTCAATTTATTGCCAGATTTACTAGATAGCTCCAAGACATGACTAAAGCCATATTTTTTGCGAATGACTTGATGCATATCATTGATAGATTTTTTCTTTTGTCTACTTGCAAACCCCACGTGCCGCTCAAATCGCACCATGTCCGTTTTGACCAAATTTTCGCTATTGACCCTAGGCATAAATACCGGTCTGTGCTCTACCCCGCTTTGCGTTTGTTCCATAGGGTTCTGTGTTTGTTGCATTACGATTTGCCTTATCTCTCAATTATCAATGGTCTGGTATAAATGTGTTTTCATAACTAGTATTCTATAGCTAGTTTTTTTCAATATAGTCAGTTTAATATAAAAAAGGTCGTTCAAAATAGCATTCTAATATAAGTTTTCTGCGCTATTCTATTGGATAGAACTGTCTACAGTCTCTTAAAAGCTTTATGATTAGTTTTAGGATGATTATGATACCCCATTAGCGGCAGTATTTCATAAAGGGATATTATTTTTTGCTTAACACGCTTTATAATAATGGCTTGCAGTGGTGTTATTAAGAGATAAGTGCTTGAACGTTATTATGATTAAGCCATAAAAAAGGTAGTTAGCGCTATTTTTACTATAACGTCAACCACCTTTTTATTGACCAATTTACGGAATTGCTTAAGCAAAAATGACTGCTTAGAATTGTCTAACATTGTTTAACTGGGCTTACGTGCCAACATGGTCGCAAACTGTAATTGCGCGCCGTTGTGCATGGTACCGACATCTTCATTATATTTAATCAACTCCCAACCCTGATACATGTCGCGCAATTGACCTTCGTTTAAGGTAAATGGAAAATTAACGGGACATGGATACGCGGGCGTGCTCATGGCACAAACAATCAGATTATAACCACCAGCCAGCGTACGCGCTTGCATATCGGCAATAACCGCAGCAACACGAATGGCGTCAAGGAACATAAGAGTAACCGTGCAGCTGATAAAACCATAGTCTGCATCAAGGCTAGCGCGATTAATATCGTACACTTCAGCCTTGATGTTTGTCAGCGCTTCTTGTTTAATAATATCTTGCAGCATATTTACAGCGCTGGGATTGGCATCTATCGCCGTCACATTAAACCCAAGTTGGCTAAGATACAAAGCATTGCGCCCATTTGAGCAGCCCATGTCCAGCGCATCGCACGGTTCAACAGTTTGGCACGCTTCTACGACTTCACTGTGAGCAGCATTCAAGCCGTAGCGGCTATTGAGATCAATGGTCATGGCAACCTCTTATATTTAATTGAGAGATTTTATCATAGCACTAATGACGGTTGATGAAAGCGGCAGGAAAAACCACCACGTCATCTTTTTCTTGCCAAGGCTGAAACTTAGTCATCGCTTGTAAAAAAAGGGGATGAGAGAGCCAGTCTTGTAGCCAGTGCTGTAAATTTGGATAAGGCAAATCGTAAAAAACATCGCGATTCACATGAGCAAATTGACGGACAAAAGGCACAATTCCAATATCAGCGATGGTTATGCTTTCACCTAACAAATAAGAATTTTTAGTTAATAACTCCTCTAAAAGCTGTAAAAATACTTCACCTTGTTGTCGATACTCTGTCTGGCTCATATCGATATGACGGTCGGCGTATTTGTAGCGATCAAGCCAATATTTAAACTCATTGTCGTTTTTATCAATCAGCGCATGCGCCTGATGCAAAACCTCTGCATTAAGCAACCCTTGCGAATCTCGCTGCGCAAGCGCCCATGTCATTATCTCTCTACTCTCTTCAATCACTGTCCCGTCTAAAAGCTGCAACACAGGCACCGTACCTTTGGGACTAATCGCTAACATTTGCGGCGGCTTATTTTTTAATGTTATCTCGCGCAGCTCCACCTGCAGCTCTGCAAACATTATGCCAAGTCGGGCACGCATGGCATAAGGGCAACGACGAAAAGAGTAAAGACAAGGATAAGAGGAGATCATGAGTATGGTTCGCAGTTTGATTAAAGTTAATAGCATTATAGGTAAAAGCTATTATTTATTATGAAGGCACGTTTCGATTTTAAAAATGATTGTATCAGCCCCTTTGCTTGCTCATGATAGCAATGCCAGTAGTTGCCTTCAATGGTAGGTTTGATGCTTAAAAAGATAGTGCGTTAAGATCAGTGATGTTAATTAAGCTCACACCATACAAAAAGCCTCACTATCATAAAAAGTAGTAAGGCTTGTATTTAATCTAAAACATTGTAAAGGCGATTTTTTAGAATTATAAGATTATAGAATTAATATTGCTTAGGCTATTAAACACTTTTAGATTTTGGTAAGTCGTACTCGAATCTCTCGACTTCTTTATCTTGCAGTTCAATAATCAAGCGATAGCCTTTTATAGTGCCATCGTACGGTACATTAGCCCCACGCTCTTGATAATGCGTGCGGATACGCTCTTTAATAATGCTTTTACGCGCAGCTTCCTCTAGTTTGGCAAATCCGCTCGGCAAATCCACATGAGTCCAAAGTGAAGCGCCCCAACGAGACAACCAATTTGAGTTGCCATCAAACTTAAAATCAACATCGGCGTGTAAACGATATCGGGGTTGCGGCTTAGAACCCTGTGCTATCTCATCCTTAATCTGGGCGATATCTTCTGCAAATGGCTCATAAGGCAAATCGAGCACCAAAAATAGCTTGGCTAAAAACTCATCGGCGGTAAAGTATTTATCTCTATAGCTGCCATCAAGGCCAAGATGTTTATTAGACAACACATGGCGTAAGCGTTCACAAGCAGGCATGGTATGTTTTAAAGGGTAATCCATGGCTTTGACAATATCTTTCGCACGATATTCTAACGTATCTATTTGAGCGATGACGTATTGTGCGAGAGGATGACACGGCTGATAACGGCGAGTATATTTGGATGGATTGCTAGATTGGCTCATGATAGTGAAGACCTTAGATTCCTATAACTCCGACGAAAAATTATAAAATCAGGCACAAATGAGGATGTCGGAGTACAGGCTCATGCGCTTTACCAGGATTGTTTTATATCGTGCTGGAAGTTGCAAGGTTTGTACGCCACCACCCATTGCAATTATGATAATTTGCAATAGCGAATGGCAATGACAAAACTGTTAAACCCACGATGAAGGACTCAATGATGATAGCACATCAGCTGATAGAAAATAAATACTGATATGTTTACTTATTCTTTAACAGGGCTTTTTGTTTACCCTTAAATACCTGCTTTTTCAGCTTGTCTACTCTTTTAGGTTGAGCACGCGCTTCAGTCTTCACCATGATACGTCGCCTCATCCATCCAAACGATAGGGTCTTCACACAAATGTACCAAGTGATACCAAATATCACTGCTACGGGCGATACGGTGATGACCGCCGTCAAAATAATCGACTTCCCAGCTATCAGGCAGATTGACTAAGGTTCGTTTGGCGACCGCCACATCCAAACTTTCATCATCGACTTCCACCATGACTCGTACCATCTCAGAGTTTGACGTTGGAAAAGACAATTTCATATCTGCCACTGCTGGAATACGATCTGCTAAAACCTCACTTGGATAAATACAAGGCGCAATCAATAGCGCCCGCAAGTTATATTTGTGGGCAAAATGATTGGCAAACCAACCACCAAGCGAGTGCCCTGCCAATACTACGCGTGGATACTCATGCATCTTCTCTTGAATTAAAGCGTCATAAATCTCAAATATTTCTACAAAATCATCTCGATAATTGACCGTTTGACAATATTTCGGCTCACGCGTAATACAAGTATATTTACTAGTCTCGCAACTAGAATCGAGACCATGGAAAAACAGTAAAAACGTGCCGTTATTTTCGATAGGAAACATCATAACCTTCTCCTTTCATCATTATTCTTTAGAGTTATTCTTATCAATTTGGTCTATTATTTAAACCGCTTTTTGATTAGCAATCTGCGCTTGGTATAAACTCAAAATCTCTGCACAAGCTTGCATTGAGATATTTTTTGCAAAACCTTTATCAAACCAAAAATCATAAACGACTTGGACAATGGCTTTTACCGCCTCAGCATTTTTTGGCTTTTGCTCTTTTAATTTACGCGCAATATCTTTTGCCTGAATATCAGACTCATTATAGGGCGCACTCCAGCCCACACAATAGCGATAGAGCACATCATTAATGGCCAATATAAATATGGCGTCAGCCACGCCATACTGACCGATAAATTGCTCTAACACCCAACAGCGCTCCTCATAAAGTAAAGGCTCTATCGGCATCTCATCACGCTCAGTCACACAATCACTGCTCACTACGTGCGAGGGCTTACTAAAATCCTCCCAAAGTAGTGGATAAGACCCGCCAATACCGCCCTTCTCTACTATGTTAAAACGCCATATACCATAATGCGTATCAACGCCCTTATAAGGTACACTGATAAACCACTGCATCAGCGCATCGCTATCATAAATGATATGAATACTGCCAATACGCACCCCTTGCTTGGGTAAAACGTCCGTATATAAGCAATCCATGTCATCGCTATAAAGTTTTACTTTTTCCACGTTTTCAACACTGACATCACCAAGCTTAGCCCTCGCTTCATCTATGTTCCGGCACAGCCTAAACGGCGCGACAAAACTCAGTGTGTCATCAGTATTATTGACAAAATAGACATCATTTTCATAATTATTTATCGAAATCGTCTCAAGATAAAACAATGCGCTTTTACGTACGCGCCCTTTCTCATCACTCGCCAGTGCCGTTATTCCAGACAGTTTTGCGCCATGCGACCACTGCATATTGTCTATCCGTTTTTGCTCAAATTGATACGTTAACTTTGTCATCGTCATATCCTTATTATTTTGACTTTAGTTTGCTCGTTGCAGTATTTTTCATATCTTTTTCGTGTTTTGTTAAGCGCAATTTTAAGCCAGCCGAGTCTGTTCGCCATCTGGTTAAATGACGTCATTAGCTATGAAGTTAAGTAAATCAATCGGTTTAGCGGCTTGGTAATTTATTAATTTGGTTGCGTATGATTTTTATGCTTAGCTGGTTTTTTAGCCGCAGTTTTGCATTATCGTAAAGCTACTTTTTATCGTTATTACTCTTAAAAAACTGAAATTAACGAGCGTTTTTCCTGTTCAGTCTTTCTGATTATCAATATGGTTTTTAGAGCTTAGGTTTGGATTTGTGCAGGCGAAGTTGTTTAGAAGTAAACGAAAATAACATTGCTAAAAAAGACACTGTTAAAAGTGTTTGTTAAAGACAACTCAGTTAAAAAGTGAAGCATTGCGCCCCGAGGGTTAACTGTGTTTGTCATGTTATTTTTGCCTGACTCAATAACTATAATATAAAACCTGATAAAAATAAAGAGGCTAAAATAAGCCGCGCGACAACTGCTGTCGCTTAGTCATTTATCATTAGATTTCTCATTAAATTCACTATTCATTGAACCAGTTTATATAAAAAACCCCATAAGCTGTATGCAACTTATGGGGTTATCTTTTGCCGAATTGTTAATCAAATATCTAAAATCTAGCAAGCCATATACTAGCGCTTAATGAATGATTTGATAAATGAATTAACGTTCTAAATGAAGATACTGCATATGACACTCGTACTGATGCAAGATATCAACCAGCACTTGCTCTTTGGTGTAACCAACCAAGTCATACTCTTGCGAGCCATCACTTAAAAATACCTCAGCACGGTAATAAAACTCGGCCTGCTTGCTTGAAGTATTGAGTGTAAAGTTCGGTCGCTCAGCTTTGATTAGATTGACTTCATAAATAAAGTCATCTTCATCACCATGACCGACGCGCAGTTTTACCCCATCTATCTGACCGTCATCTTCATCCATCCCAGCATTTATATCTTTACCGATACTCGCCAGATTTCGGATATCCAATGCCGTCTGAAGACCACCCGCTTTTAGCTCGCTTTCAACCTCAATCATCGCAGGCTTAACCACCGTCTGTAAAAAGCGTTCGACCTGTTTATGGCTTGGGAAACTGACAATACGTTGCAAGCGCGCTTTCCAACCTTTACCACTATCGAGCACGTTTGCCGTGCCAACGGTACTAGCTTTGCGCTTATTGCCCTCTTCTTTTAATGACTTCCACATAGCCATCATGTAAAGCACTAAAATAAGAGAGAACGGCAAACCGGCAATCACAGAGACGGATTGTAGCGAGGCAAAACCACCCGCAAATAATAGACCCAGAGTAATCAAACCTGTAGCTGCCGCCCAAAATAAACGTAACCAAACAGGTGCGTCGGTATCATTGGTCATACCTCTTGAGCTCAGATTAGCAAGGACTAAGGCGCCTGAGTCAGCAGACGTCACAAAAAATATCAGTCCAATAATCACGCCTGCTAATGAGAAAATATCACTGTAAGGAAAATATTCAAACAAGGCAAACATGCCCATAGCGGCGTCATTGACGGCAATTTCACCAAGTTCAGTTGCACCATTAGCGACCAAATCTATCGCTGAATTACCAAAGATAGAGAACCATGCAAAGATAAAACCAAGTGGGATAAACATCACACCAAAGACAAACTCCCGCAGGGTGCGACCACGGCTAATACGCGCGATAAACAAACCTACAAAGGGTGCCCAAGCGACCCACCATGCCCAGAAAAATATCGTCCAACCTGACTTCCAATCGGCACCAGCCGTACCATCATAAGCATAGACATCAAAGGTCTTAAAAATAATGGTTTGAAAGTACTGACCAATATTTTGGGTAAAAGTATTGAGCAAGTAAACGGTATTACCCAGCACCAATATCGCCAATAGTAGCAATATTGATGACAGCATATTAAATTCGGATAAACGGCGTACGCCTTTTTCAACACCCGTCATCGCAGAGATAGCCGCAGCAACAACAACCCCTAAGATAATCAGGCTCTGTACCATTTTGCTAGACTCGATACCGAAAACATGAGTCAAGCCCGCATTAGCCTGCAATACCCCAATACCTAAGCTGGTCGCAATTCCCATTAAGGTACAGACAACGCCAAAGGTATCAATGCCATCACCAAGCCAGCCCTTTATTAAGCGCTCGCCAAAGATAGGTGTCAGCGGAGAACGTAGCGCCAATGGCATGTTTTTACGATAAGCAAAGTACGCCAATGCCATACCGATTAGTGCGTAAATACCCCAACCATGCAGGCCCCAATGTAAAAATGTCTGCGACAGTGCTTCACGCATCGCTTCTGCACTGGCAGGCTCTAAACCAGTATGCGGCGTTAAATAGTGCATCAAAGGCTCAGATGCACCAAAGAATAATAAATCAATCCCGATACCCGCGGAGAATAGCATCGCCGCCCATGCTAAAAATGGAAACTGGGCTTTTTCGTGATCTTGCCCAAGCTTGATATCGCCGTATTTAGAAAAACCAACAAACAAGGCGAAAATACTATAAGCAGCTACTACCAGCATGTAATACCAGCCAAAGCTTTCTGATACCCATGCCATACTAGCGCTTAATAATGTCTGACTATAATCTGGAAATACAATCGTCCAGATGATCAATAAAATAGAAATAATAGCTGAACCTAAAAAAACCGTTTTATTTAGAGTCAGGGGTTTCGTCGCATCTTCTGATGGCGAGCTGTACATAAAAGACCTCAATAGGTAAATTAAATAGGGTCTGATATTGCTTTGTCCGCCATAGTTATATGACTGATAGCCAGATGAGATATGTATCACCGCATGACGCACAAAGCAGTACCAATAAATGAAATTTGCTAGATATAAACTGTTATCAACATAGCAAAGCAAACGCTAAACAGAGGCCGCCTTAAAGGCTCGACCTGCTTAACATAAGCGCTGATAAAAAAGACCTTTACTGTGAAAGGTCGTCTTCTTGAAATGGTCTTATATTATTTATTGTCCAATAGCTTATACCGTTGTTTAGACAGTCTTTTAAACAACAGATTTATAAACGCGCAAAGGCTCGGCTCTGAGCGGTGCGCCATTTGCAACGTAATAATCTACCGTCGAGCGTGGTAGCTGTATGCCACACATCTTATCGACGATTTTTTCGGCGAGCATAATGGTGGTCGCGTTCAGGTTACCACTGATGATATTTGGCATAATCGATGCATCGACGACGCGCAAGCCATCGATACCGTGTACCAGCCCTTCTCCATCAACTACCGAATCATTGCCTTTTCCCATCGCACAGGTACATGACGGATGGTAAGCTGTTTCGCTATGGTTACGGACATACTCGTCTAACTGCGCATCGGTCACCAAGTCATCGGTTGGCGCAATGGCGCGCCCACGATAAGGGTCAAGCGCTGGCTGATGCATAATCTCACGCGTGATACGCATGGCAGCGCGGAACTCTTGCCAGTCCTGCTCATGCGACATATAGTTAAATAAGATACTCGGATGCACACTTGGGTCTTTCGAGGTCAGTTTGACGCGACCGCGACTTGGAGAGCGCAATGAGCCCACATGTGCTTGGAAGCTATGAGATTTCACCGCACTGCGACCATCGTAACGCACTGCTAACGGTAGAAAATGATACTGAATATTAGGATGGGTAAACTTTTCATCGGTACGAATAAAGCCGCCGCCTTCGAACTGATTTGACGCGCCAAGCCCTGTGCCATTAAATAGCCATTCAGCACCAATCGCCGGCTTATTCCACCATTTATTGGCGGGCGCAATCGAGACCGGCAGCTTACATTCATACTGCATATACAGCTCTAAATGGTCTTGTAGATTATTACCGACCCCTGGTAAATCTAGAATCTCATTGACTCCCAAATCTTTAAGCCATTGACCAGGACCAATGCCTGAGCGTTGCAATAATTGCGGCGAGGCAATCGCGCCCGATGAAACAATCACTTCACGCCCTGCATAGAACTTTTTGGTTTGACCTTGGTGCGCGACTTTGACACCGACCGCACGTTTGCCGTCGAATAAGATGACATCGGTCAATGCAGCCGTTAAAATGGTGATATTGCTACGCGGTTTGGCACGGTCAAGATAACCGCGCGCGGTGGAGGCACGGCGACCATTAGGCGTGACAAAACGATCCATTGGCCCAAAGCCTTCTTGCTGATAGCCGTTTAGGTCATCTGTACGTGGATAGCCAGCTTGCACGCCCGCTTCAATCATCGCTTCAAATAGCGGATTAACCCCTGGTTTTGAAGTGGTAATTTCAACCGGACCGCCGACGCCATGATAGTCGTTTTCACCAGCATCGAAGTTTTCTGACTTTTTAAAATACGGTAGGCAGTCGAGATACGTCCAGTCTTCTAAACCTTTGATTTTGGACCAATCATCAAAATCCAACGCATTGCCACGGATATAGCACATACCATTAATCAGAGACGAGCCACCTAACCCTTTACCGCGACCACAATCCATGACTCGGTTATTCATATACGGCTCAGGATCGGTTTTGTAGCCCCAGTTATAAGTGGTGCCTTGTAGTGGCATTGCGAGCGCCGCTGGCATCTGGGTGCGAAAGTCTAAGCGATGGTCTGGACGACCTGCCTCTAACAGCAACACCTTAATGTTGGCATCTTCGGTCAAGCGCGTGGCCAGCACGTTTCCGGCTGAGCCTGCGCCGACGATGATGTAGTCATATTCAGGTGTGGTTGATGTCATAAAACGCTCCATAATATTAAAAAATCCATCATTTCATATCAGTAATGCGGTGTAAAAGGACAAATTCTTCCTAATACGCCAACCTTACTGTTTTAAAACTCTTACCATGCAACTGATTAAAATACCGATTCAAACTTACCCAGCTCTACTTGGATAGATTTAGTCTGCGTATAATGCTCAAGGGCTTCAATGCCATTTTCGCGGCCAATACCTGAATGTTTATAACCGCCAACTGGCATTTGCGCGGGTGACTCACCCCAAGTATTTAACCAGCAAATACCGGCTTCAATCTGCGCAATCACGCGATGCGCGCGGGTTAGGTCTGTAGTCACGACCCCTGCCGCCAAGCCGTATTCGGTATCATTGGCACGGCGAATGACCTCTTCTTCGGTCTCATAAGTCAATATTGACATCACTGGACCAAAGATTTCCTCACGTACGATAGTCATATCATCGCTGCAATCTGTAAACACGGTCGGCGCGACAAATGCACCGTTGGCAAGCTCGCCTATCGTGATACGTTCACCACCCGTTAATAAACGCGCGCCGCCCTCCTTTCCTTGCTGCATATAGCCAAGCACTCTGTCCATATGCGGGAAGCTAACCAATGGACCCATATTAATATTTTCATCCATCGGATCGCCAAGCTTGATACGCTCGACACGCGCTAAGATAGCTTCTTCAAACTTGGCTTGTAGCGCTTTCGGGATAAAGACGCGCGTGCCATTGGTACAGACCTGACCTGTACTATAAAAGTTCGCCATCATCGCAATATCAGCGGCGGTATCGATGTCCGCATCATCGAATATAATCAGTGGCGACTTACCACCAAGCTCTAAGGTCACGTCTTTAAGCGATGATGATGCCGCACTCGCCATGACTTTTTTACCCGTTGGTACACCACCGGTAAACGAGACTTTGGCGATATCAGAATGCTGGGTTAATGCTTCGCCGACTTTATAATCCCCTTGCACAACGTTAAAAACGCCGTCTGGTAAGCCTGCTTCTGTCAAAATTTCTGCCAATTTTAGTGCCGTTAACGGTGTGACTTCTGATGGTTTAAAAATCATTGCATTCCCAGCGGCTAATGCTGGTGCTGCCTTCCACATCGCAATCTGAATCGGATAATTCCATGCACCAATACCTGCGACTACGCCGAGCGGCTCGCGGCGGGTATAAACAAAACTGCTATCACGTAGCGGAATCTGACGACCTTCAATCATTGGTGCGAGACCCGCATAATACTCAACGACATCAGCACCGGTGACGATATCGACATACTTGGTTTCAGAAAGCGCCTTACCAGTGTCTTTGGTTTCGAGCAGCGCAAGTACGTCATTACGCTCGCGCAATATGGCAACTGCGTTTAATAAAATGCGACTGCGCTCAACCGCTGTCATTGCCGCCCAAACCTTTTGGCCTTTTTGCGCCGCTTTTACCGCCTCATTAATCTGCTCATTAGTTGTTTGCTGAATGGTTGCTAGCACTTCACCCGTCGCTGGATTAATATCTTCAAAAATCGCTAAGGATTCATCGATAGCCAAATAACGACCGTTGATATAAGCGGTTTGTATTTGCTCTAAATCGATGATGTCTTTTAAGTTGTTCAGCTCTGTTTTTGAATCAATATTTGTAGCTGTCATAGGTTCTCCTATCGACGACTGGTAAAGGCTTTATCAAAAGCCAATACCAAATAATGTCGTCATGGGTTAAGTATTTAAAAAAATTTATATCGTCTATTTCTAAAATATTTTCTTTCAGTGTTTCTTTAAGTATTTCTTTGATAAACGCTTGAAGCGACGCATTTAAAGCATTGTTTTTGAATCAAAGGAAAACTAGCGTTTTACTCATGCTCAGGTTGGGTCATTTTTAGCAAGCGCTCACGTAATGATTTTTTATCGGATATATTAATGCCGGAAAAATCAGAGAGCCAAATACCATCAGCGACCAGACGCACCATACATAGCGTTTCAGTATTATCAGTTGGTTTATGCTTATCTAATTGCGCATTTGACCACTCAGCCCACAGCTTGCGCAGCTCGCTGTCCGCCAGCATCAATACATATAAGGTTGCTTGATTATCAAACTCTTCCTGCCCTTTTTCGCCTAAGCTAATCGTGGCATTGATATAGGCGCGGGTAAACGAACCATAAGGCACTGGGTCTTTGGCCATCGCCGTATCGACCTCTGTCTCAAAATTTTTCATCGCGTCATGGAATACTTCCAAAATCAACGCATTCTTGGTGGTGAAATGATGCATCACCCCACCTTTGGTCACCCCAACCGCATCAGCCACTGCTTGAAAAGTGACTTTAGACAACCCTTGCTCTAGCGTGATGCGTGCTGCCTGATCAAGCAGCGCACGACGTACGATTTCTGGCTGTTTTTTACGTTTATAAGCATTTTCTGTTTTCATTTTTATCTCGATGTTCATGCACCAAAGAGTTTGAGAGTAAGTTTGTCGCCACCATGCCGTTATCTATGCCACCAATCATTCTGACAATTTTGACAATGCTAGTGATAGCAACTACCGCCGTATAACCAGTCTTTAATAAATATCTCGCGCCAAGCATTTAAAAAATGATGACTCTTGCAAGCTCGTCATAAGCTCTCATTAGTGATACTAAGACCCAGCTGTGGATTTTCCGCCTTAAAGAGAATATGGATTATTTATTTATCCTAAGCTTAGAGAGCAGTTTTATAAGGATGAAATTATATATCGCACAAAAGAAACCACACGGTCGGTATTTTATAGAAATAATACAGCAATGTGAAGGGCTAGTATGTATCTGGGTTTTACAGAACACTATTTTAGATAAAATTGTTTGAGAAAATACTATTTTAGAAGATGCTGGTTTAGACCACACTGGCTTAGATAAAGCTGCATTATCTAAATATAAAGAGAAGTGAATTTTGAATTTTTAAATCAAGTAGCCTGACAGAGATTATTAAGTATCAGGACTGGCATTATCAATCAGCTATAGTGCAATTACTTTAAAATTGATACAGTGCGACTGGGATGAATTTTTCGTAGCCTCTGTGATAACAGCAAGCAAGGAAAATTTATACCAGTCGCACATAGCTATAACGTAGCGCTTTTATTTTGAACTGACTATACTATCAACTCAGGTAAATTTTTAACGCCGATACTTGCTGCATCGATAGCACCCGCAATATAACCGGGGAACTGTTCTGACCACTCGCTACCAATACCGGTCAGACTGTTTTCCCATACGCCAGATAGCGCTTTAGACATAGGTGCAGCGGCATGCTGACCATCACTATTAGCGTCGGTAGCGGTTGCCGTAAATGGCTCTTGCGCCCAATCTTTAAGATACTCAGCCTTAGGCGAGTCTGCTTGCTCCCCAAATAAACGCACCAGTTGCGCACGACAATGCGCCTTCAATACTTCTGCGGAGACACTTTGGCGTGCGGCTGCAGGTACACCTATAAAGCCAAATAATGCCCCGCTGCCATCTGCCACCGATGCATCATGAATCTCAA
This sequence comes from Janibacter sp. CoH_79_TC_3, assembly GCF_058197955.1. Classification (NCBI taxonomy): domain Bacteria; kingdom Bacillati; phylum Actinomycetota; class Actinomycetes; order Micrococcales; family Intrasporangiaceae; genus Janibacter; species Janibacter sp. CoH_79_TC_3. The sequence continues at coordinate 91,007 of NZ_JBXWIV010000006.1, read as the reverse complement.
CCATTGGTCCTTGTCCGCTGCGTGCTGAGCCTGACAATCCTTGTTCTTGCCAAAACGGACTGTCATAAACAGCAAGGTACTTAGCGTGCGGCGCCATCCAAGTAGCCGTTCCTCGCCACTGTGTCGTGATATTAGCGGGTAAAGCTGGCTCAAAGGTTATGCTTTCTTCTGCCAATCGAGGCGGTAGCGCCAGTAACACATGCTGCGCTTGCCACTGCTGTTTCTGACAAAGAGCCACTTGCCCAGACTCATCTTCGCTAGTGATTTCAATATACTGCCCAGTATGATGCAACTGATGCACTTTTTGATTGGTCAAAATTCGCGTGGCATCTAAACGCTGATAAAGTGCTTCAATCAATGTCGCCATACCACCCTTAAGCCGCATAGACGGCGGCGCACTTTTATAGCCATGTGTACGCATAGCAGGCTCATTAGGCGAACGCTCAACCAACATATCGCCCTCTTCGAATTGGGCAAAACTCTCTAATTGCAATTCATCAGTCAAACGCGCCAACTGCTGCTGATACTCTGGCCAAAACCATGATGGTCCCAAATCAAAGCCGTTCATGTTATCTGTTATTTGTGCAGTATTTAAATCCGTTGGCCGCGCTGTCACAATACGACCACCCAAGGTTGGACGCGCCTCTAATAGCACATAATCAACACCTTTTTTCTCTAATAAATAAGCCGCATACAAGCCACTTAAGCCACCACCTATAATCGCCACAGATACTGTTTGCATATTACACTCCTTCCACGTCAGCGCCGATGATATGAGAAAGATGACCGGTTTTGAGATAAACCGTAACACCTTGCGCGCCTGCTTTTATTTTGGGCAGCGCACCTACTGGTAAGCGTATCCAGCTACCGCGAGTATAGGTTTGAGCATTATCAATTATGTCATCATCTATTAACTCGCCGTCTAGCACTAGTATCTCTGCGCCGCCTTTGACTGCGTCAGTAGATAGTACTTCATTAGCATTTAAGCGCTTTAAGCTGACCTGTTCGCTGGCGTCTGAAAATAAATGACAAACATCACGATTACCTTGTTTCTGCCAATTTGCCGCATCATTGGTATCGATGGCGACATAACGTGCCTCTTCTGCTGGCATTTGCCAAAGTTTGACAAAAATAACCGCGCCCTCTTTACTATAGGGCTGATGGCCAGAGTTTGGTGGATTGCGTAAGTACCAACCCGCTGGATAATCGATATTATCTGCCGAAAAAGTACCCGACAACACCAAAATCTCTTCGCCGCCCGGGTGCAAATGATGGGGGAAATAAGAATCAGGAGCATAGCGCACAATGCTGGTGGCACGGGCTTTTTCTGCGCCGACACGGTCAAGCATGACCCGTTCAACACCATTTTGCGGTGATGACACCCATTGATATTGTTCGGGCGCTAATGAAGCACGGCAGGTAAAATCTGCATTGATAAGCATAGAGTATTTTCCAAAGATAAGGTTTAATGCCGTCAATTATCAACTGATTTACATCGGTTAACAAACGAGATAATATTCACTTATCTAAAAGAAAATATTTGTCGCTATGAAGAAAGTTGTGTATTTAAATTCCCTACGTGCCTTGGAAGCGAGCGCCCGTCATCAAAGTTTTTCTGCGGCAGCAGAGGAACTAAACGTGACTCCTGCTGCCGTTGGACAACTGGTTCGTAGTTTGGAGGATTCGGTAGGACTACCGCTGTTTTATCGCAAAACCAGTGGTAAATCGCGCTTAATCCCCACAAAAACAGTCGAGCTGGCATTGCCTCATATTCGGGCGGGCTTAGATAACTTGGCACAAGGATTGGCGCAGTTACAAGCAGGATCAAATAGCGGCGTGCTCACGGTGACCGTCAGTCCTGCCTTTGCCGCTAAATGGCTGTTGCCGCGTATCGATCGATTCCAAAGCCTACAACCAGATATCGATGTACGGCTTGATACCAGTGCCAAATCGATAGACTTTGCCGTTCAAGAAGTGGATATCGGTGTGCGCTACGGAGCTGGCACTTGGGCAGGATTGCTGAGCGAAAAGCTGATGGAAGAAGAGATTTATCCGGTTTGCTCGCCGCAATTATTACAAGGAAAAAGCGCGCTTGATTTGACCCAAGAAACGCTCATTCATGACCGCTCAATGGATGGTTATATTGGTTTTCCTTCGTGGGATGATTGGCTTGCACAAGCAAGTTTAACCAATGCAGCGCTCACCAAAGTAGATACCTCGCGAGGGATGCAAATCAATAACTCAGCAGCGGTGCTACAAGCGGTCATTAATGGTCATGGTGTTGCGTTGGCGCGTAGTGTGATGGCACGTGATGATGTCGCTGCCGGACGTTTGGTGCGATTATTTCCTGAGATTACCTTTAGCTCGCCACTGGCTTATTACGTCGTTTATCAAGCGGAATCTGCCAATATGACAAAGCTTAAAGCCTTTCGCGATTGGCTATTTGCAGAAGTGTTGTCCACTCATGAGAACAAATTTATTTATGTATAGTCAGCTCAATATAAAAAGGTATAGGAGATTCAATTTAGAGAAAAATACTGCCTAAACCTATTCAGCGGTTTAGGCAAAGTTCAGCATTCTTCTCAGAATAGGGCGTGTTCTTATTCCCCATCCAACTTTCCTACCCAATGATTCTCAAGCATTGACCCGCATGATATAAAGTCAATCCCAGCTCAGTAAAGCCTGACTTAATGCTTCCAAAAGAGACTTTTGCCTCTTCTAAAGTCTTAAATGGTAAGGGAATATTGTCTCTATTACCCGTCATTATATAATCTGCAAAGCACTTACCCATTAGCGTGCCTGTCGTAATGCCGCGACCGTTATAAGCCGTTGCTGTCAGCAAACCCTCAGCGGGCTCCATGACTCGAAAAATATGATCTTGCGTAAAGCCAAAGCTACCAGTCCATTCATACTGCCACTTAAATGCTGGCAAATCTGGATAATAGCTTTTTTGCACCGCATTGGCCCATGATTGATAAAAGGATTTTGGTTTAAGCTGTGTACCACCTACCGTTCCCAATAATAGGCGATCATCGTCATCACGGCGAAAGCTAGACAAGGCCAAGCGTGTATCCCATGCCCCTGTTTTATATGGCAAAATACGATCTGCCGCCTCTCCGCTGAGCGGCTCAGATGCAATCTGATAATAATAAACCAGATAAAACGTCTTTTTAATTTCTGTCCATTCGCCTTCGGTATAAGCGTTGGTCGCAATAATGACGCGCTCAGATTTCACGCGCGCTTTAGAAGTCCTTGCATACCAATAGCCATCCACCTTTTCTAATGCTTCAACAGCGGAATGCTCATAGATAGTGACGCCAAGATCTTTTGCCACTTTTGCCAGTCCTCTAACATAAGCCAAAGGATTGATGGTACCAGCACGGTGATCGAGTAGTGCCTTATTGATATTCTTGGTACCACAATACTCATGGCATTTACTGCCGGTTAATACCTCAACATTCGCACCGCGACGGCTAAGCTGCTCGTATCTAATATCGACATCGACTTCACCTTTAGCGTTATGTGCCATGTGGATATTACCGGCTTGAGTGGCTTGGGCGTCGATATTATAACGTTTGATTAAATCAAACACTAAGCTTGGCGCTTGTCCGAGGGCTTCTGTCAGACGCTCACCTGCCGCTTCGCCTAGCGCAATATTCAAATCATCAGGGCGCGCCCAAGTACCTGCATTGACGAGCCCTACGCTTTTTCCTGAGCCGCCACTGCCTATCGTATGGCTCTCTAAGAGGATAACTTTGACGCCTTTTTCTGCCAAATGAATCGCAGCCGATAACCCTGTATAACCGCCGCCTATGATACAGATAGTTGCTTCAGTATCGCTATTCATCTGGCTGTAGGTATCGATAAGGGGTGCGGTCATATTCCACAAACATTGCTCTTGCAACATCTCATATTCCTTCTAAATTAACACATTGTCTACAGTGGGAAGCTCGCTTGTGTCTTTATTAACAGTAGGTTCTTCGCGGGGGATAAATTTGTTCAAGACCACCCATAACAAACCAAATAGAGGCGATAACCAGCAAGCAAAAGCGAATGGCGCGTAAGTGAGTGTCGCAATACCTAGGGTTGCGGCGACGAAACTACCGCCCATGTTCCAAGGAATAAGGGGAGATAACAGAGTGCCAGTATCTTCGATAGAACGGGTAAGCGTCGTGCGCTTGTAGCCCATCTCTTGATATTTATCTTTCAATAGACGACCTGGCAACACCAGTGTGGTATAGACGTCACCGATGAGGGTACCCACACCGAGCGTGCTAGCATAAGTGGTAATCACTAAACCGAATCTCGATTTCACCATTTTATTGATTTTTGCCATGATGGCTTTGAGCGTACCGTAATGCTCAATGGCGCCGACGAATGCTAAGGCAAATATGGTTAAGGTCACAACCCATGTCATCGACATGACACCGCCTTTAGACAGCAGTTGGTCAACGACAGCAAATCCAGTCTTACTGACAAAGCCATTTTGTAGGACGTTAAAGATATCGTGAACACCCACGCCTTGCATAAAGAACGCGACTAAGCCTGCAACCACCACACCTGATAATACTGTTGGAATGGCTGGCATTTTCATCACCGCCGCAATGACAACGACAACAGCAGGCAATAAAGTAATAATACTAAGGTTATAGTTAGCTGCTAGTGAGGCTTGAATGTCTCTGATTGATGTTAAATCAACATTTTCCGCGCCGTAGCCCATCCCAATCCAAGCATAGATAATTAGGGCAGTCACCATGGCAGGTACCGTGGTGGGCAACATACCGCGAATGTGTTCCCAAAGGTCAACACCGGCAGCGGCTGGTGTTAAGTTGGTGGTGTCAGATAATGGAGACATTTTGTCACCAAAAAAAGCGCCAGAAACAATAGCACCGCCTGTTAGTGACGGCGGAATGCCCAAGCCTAGCCCAATACCCATCATCGCAAGGCCAACCGTGCCGACCGTGCCCCACGAGGTACCCGTTGCGACAGATATAATGGAACAGATAAGACAAACAGAGACTAGGAATGACGAGGGAGAAAAAATGCTAAAGCCATAATATAAAATCGTGGGAACGGTACCAGCGATAATCCAAGCACCGATGAGCATACCAACGCCCATCAAGATGATCATGGCAGGTAGACCGATTTTAACGACCTTCAAGAAACTCTCTTCCATGCCATGCCAGTCACGGCGCCGCAGCTTCATAAACAAGCCAGTAATTAAAATACCGCAAGCCAAAGGAATGTGAGGGGTAAAATCTTTGAATACAAAAAACTGAACCATCAGAATAATGGCAGTCAACACCAGAGGTGCAATATCTAATAAAAAACTAGAAGACGGACCATAGCCATCTTTAGCTTCGTCATAAGGTTTATTATCAATCATAAGACACCTACCTTCCTTAGTAGTGGAAACTACTACCATAAAAATAACAGTAGTAGAAACAACCAATCCATGGCTGCCGATAATTCTGAAAAGGGGATAAAAAGCCTGTTTTTGAAATCATGAATATTTATTCATCACTTCCGCAGGCTTTATTAATAAAATAAAAATACTTGATAATTGGTTTGTTAAATAGGCTCTGAGCCTACTTAACAAACATCACAACACGTGATTGATAAAGACTATTAAATGACACTATTTATTAGTGACATACCGTTGTTATTAGCCAAAGTTGATGCCTTGCGCGAGTGGTAGCTCGGTTGAGTAGTTGACCGTATTGGTCTGACGACGCATATAGGCTTTCCATGCGTCTGAACCTGACTCACGACCACCGCCGGTTTCTTTTTCGCCGCCAAATGCACCGCCAATCTCAGCACCACTGGTGCCGATGTTGACGTTAGCGATACCACAATCACTGCCACGATCACTGAGGAAAGTTTCAGCTTCACGTAAGTCATTGGTAAAAATACAAGATGACAGCCCTTGTGGCACATCGTTTTGCATCGCTAGCGCATCGTCAAACTCTTTATAGGGCATGACATATAAAATCGGTGCAAACGTCTCACTACGTGCTACGTCATTTTGCTCATCAAGCTCAACAATCGCAGGGGTCACATAATAAGCATCTGGGAACTTATCCATCAGAACTCGGTCGCCGCCTGTGACTTTACCGCCAGTCTTACGAGCCTTTTCTAATGCCGCTTGCATGTTATTAAAGCTGTCTTCATCAATCAGTGGACCGACCAAATTGCCTTCAAGCGGATGGCCGATGCTCACCGTCTCGTAAGCAGACTTAACGCGCGGTAAGATATCGTCTTTGACCGACTCATGAACAAACAGACGGCGTAAGGTGGTGCAACGCTGACCTGCCGTTCCTACTGCTGAGAATAGAATGCCACGTAGCGCCAAATCTAAATCGGCAGTGGGTGCCAAAATCATGGCGTTATTACCACCAAGCTCAAGCAAACATTTACCAAAACGCTCAGCCACTTTCGGTCCTACTTCTCGGCCCATGCGTGTACTGCCGGTGGCACTGACTAAAGCGATGTCTTTATTTTCAACCAAGGCATTACCGATATCGGTCTTGCCCAATATGATTTGCGATAAATGTGCTGGTGCCTCACCAAATTTTGCCAACGCTTTTTCAAATAATGCTTGGCACGCTAAGGCGACGAGCGGGGTTTTTTCTGAAGGTTTCCAGATGACAGGGTTGCCACAGACGATGGCCAACGCAGTGTTCCAAGACCAAACGGCGACGGGGAAGTTAAAGGCAGAGATGACGCCGATGACACCAAGTGGATGCCATGTCTCACGCATGTGGTGACCCGGGCGTTCTGAGGCGATGGTTAGACCATAAAGCTGGCGCGATACGCCCACGGCGAAGTCACAGATATCAATCATTTCTTGAACTTCGCCAAGGCCTTCTTCTTTAATTTTTCCAGCTTCTAATGATACTAAGATACCTAGATCTTCTTTGTGCTCACGCAGGACTTCACCCAATAGACGAATCAATTCACCACGTTTAGGGGCAGGAACGACACGCCATTCTTGAAAAGCTTGTTTGGCATTTTGGATTTTAGTATCGACGTCAGCGACTGTATCTAATGTAACTTTACCGATGACTGAGCCATCAATTGGGGTGGTGACTTCAAAGTCGCCATTTTGATAGTGTGCTTCTTCTACGCCCATTGCAGACATATATTGCTTAATCATAATCAATCCCTTGCATATTGGTATAATGGTTTACTACGTCCTTGACTGACTTATAAAATTACCCTGCTACCTACTAAGTTGCAAAATAATAAATTTCTTGCAGTCATTCCTTTTTGGAATGACGTGCTAATAAGTCGGCTATACGCTAGATATTTCTAGCATAATTTGTACTAAATACTGACACTAGACAGGCACTGCTCAAGGCTTTGAGCTTGCATCGTTTCATACAATGCCATCTCATCATAAATGGCGGAACCTAAATCACGCTCAAACTCTTGTTGGCTTGAGTAACCGTCATAGTGGTTTGGCTGCGTCTGTTGTAGGTTTGATTGAAAAATGCCGGCGGCACTGACGGGCAAAAAGTCCTCATAAACGATAGGTTCAATGCGAAGCACCTCGTCATTAATCAGAGCGCTCAGCTTAGCATTAGGCACTTTATTCAAATCATCATTGGTTAAGGTAGCGGCCAATAATGCTTGACCATCTTCAGAATCTAGGGTGCTATCCGTCAACTGGTAATAAAAATACGCCATCCCCTCATCATGTAGAGTTTGATAATTATCAGGAAAAGCGGTAAATACTTCGGCTAAAATTTGATTGTACTGAGCCGCATTATCCTCACTTGGGGTAGCGCCAAGCTGGCAGCGAGCTGCAGCCAATAATTCATCATAAAGCGCGCGACCCTTTTGCGTTAATGCCACACCGCGTTGCTCAATCTCGCCAAAGCGCGCGGTATGATGCCCTTGCTCATAATCCCCATTGCTAGGGTCTGAGGTATCAGCAACTTTAAAGCCAACCGCTTCTTGTAGCGCCTTAAAACTGGTTTGCCTTAATAAGATAGGACACGCTCTACGTGGCGGCCCTTCGATGATGGCTTTTGAGGGTATGCCTCTGGCTTGCATACCGTGTTGTACGGCATCAATATCCAAGGTTCGAGGCGTTAAATGATTGATATGCGGACCCTTAAAGCCGACCACATCAGCAACAAGTGGATGCTGATCTAGTAAACGCTGATAGAGCGCTTTTGCCACCGGCGTTTTATCATGCCAGCGAAATGTCTCTAGCGCTTCTTGCACAAACTGCTCTGCTTGCTCAGTAGTCAAGCCACCTTGCGCCTCAAAAATTTCAATAAGCTCAATGACGCCAGTAGTGAAGATCTGACGCTGCGCCAGTGTGGCTGCGGCTTCTTGTTTCAAAGTTGCATCGGTAATCAAATCTAAACGCAATAACGAGGTAAATACGCGAAAAGGACTTTTATGCAATGAATGCGAGTCAAGTGCACGAAAGGCTGTTGAGTGCACTGGCACACCAGCAGGCGCTAAATCGTAGTAACCAACAGGGTACATACCCATCACCGCAAAGAGACGGCGCATCATGCTTAGCTCTGCTGCGGTACCCAGTCGAATCGCCCCGTGGCGCTCCATGCTCAGACGCTCAATCTCGCCCGTATGTAGCAGCTGTGATTTGACATCGGGGTGTGATGTCAATACCTCGGCATTGACATCACTGACCAAATCAACCAAGTCACCGTATAGCGGCACCTCATTTTGGTACATGGCTGACATGGCCATAGAAAAATGATGACGTATATCATCGCTGCAGATAAAATCCTCATCTAGACTGACGCTATTATTTTTCACAAATAAACATCCTTGTAATAGGGTTAAGAAATTTTTAAGTAATCGATATTTGGTTTTGAGCATTTGGTTATGGCGATGCGCTATCTATCCTAAGCACTCCTAAACATTCCTAAACATTAAGCGGCAGGCAATCCATCAGGAAGTGCGATGAGCACCTCTTTTAGAATAGCTAACCCTTCTTTTAGGGTGTCAGGTTCTATGGTGAGTGGTGGCAATAAGCGAATGATATGCCGATGTTGCCCACTTGGCATCAGCAGTAGACCACGCTCACGCGCTTTGGTTAATACTTGCGCCATCACACTCGGATGCACATCATGCTCAGGATGACGCAGCTCGATACCACGCATCGCACCGATACCCGTAAGACCAAACAACCAAGGCGAGATACCTTCTTGTTGCCATTGGCTGATAGTCGTCTGAATTGTCTCTGAATAATGTTTGGCTGACCGCCAAACGTCATCGGCTTGCATGATATCAAGCGTGGCATTGGCCGCGGCGCAAGCGACTGGATTGCCGGAATAGGTACCACCCAAGCTGCCTTTGGGTAGACCGTTGACCACACTAGCCTTGCCTATGACTGCGCCTAAAGGCAAGCCGCCCGCGATACTCTTGCCAAGTAAGATAAGATCAGGCTCAATCCCTAAATGGGTAAAAGCAAACGGCGTGCCAGTACGCCCGTAGCCAGATTGGATTTCGTCCATGATAAGTAACATGCCATGCTCATCACAAAACTTACGTAGATATTGCGCAAAGGTGGGCGACATCATTTGAAAACCACCCTCGCCTTGTACTGGCTCTACGATGATGGCGCCGATATTGTCGATATCGGTTTCTACCACAAATAAACGCTGGAGCGCTTCAATCGCTTGCTCGTCGCTGATATTATTATCGGGACTGGGAAAAGGAATATGATAAACGCCGCTGGCCAACGCACCAAGTCCGCGCTTATAAGGGGCGACCTTACCATTGAGATTAACGGCAGCCAGTGTGCGTCCATGAAACCCACCATCAAATGCAATGACGCCTGTGCGACCCGTTTTCATACGGGCTATCTTTATGGCATTTTCGGTCGCTTCTGCACCGCAGTTGGTGAGCATGCCTGCCAGCTCACCGCTGATGGGAACAAGCTCGCATAATCGCGACATAAAGGTTTGATACGGCTGATGCGCTGCCGCATTGTAGGCATAGTGAATCAGCGACTGGGCTTGATGAATGATGGCGTCAACGATGTGGGGGTGGCAATGACCAAAGTTTAAAACACCAATACCACCGACAAAATCTATATAGCTGCGGTCATTGTCGTCCCAAACTCTGGCATTTTTGCCTTTGATGAGCGTGAGCGGATGCACCATCGTAAAGGCATCGGTCACGTTATAAAGCTTGTCCATGATGAATCTCTATCTCTTCCTTGAGTTAGACTCATTTCAACAAAACATCACTTAGGCAGCAAACGAATAATAGTTGTGGTAGCATTCCTTTTCGTCATTGCCAGTATATTTATTCACCAAACCACTTCTTTAAAAACAAAAAAACTGCGTATTAAGGCAGTTTTTTTGTTTAGCGTTTTAGATTCTCACAGCAAATAATTTTGCAGGATAAAAGTCACCAAAAGAGCACTATAAAAATACGACTGAAGGGCGTTATAAAACCAACCCTAACGCCTTTTCGCGCTCATCTGAGATTGCCAAATAAGCAGTAATCCATTCTAAAACGGCTTTGACCTTATGTGATTGTCCCGAAGAGAGAGGATAAGTCACATAATAGCTGCCGCGACCCTTTGCCGCATAATCCCACGCCATCACCAAAGCGCCTGATTGTAGCTCGGGTTCGACCAAACGTAACGGCACCAAAGCAATGCCATAACCAAGTAAGGCGGCAGAAATGCAAGCATGAAAGGTCTCAAAACGCGGACCTACAAAGGTGCCATCAACGCTGATATCTTGCTGCTTAAAATACTCATACCACGCACTTAAGCGCGAGCTTATTTGCAATAGCACATAGTCATTTAAACACTCGGTACTCAGCGTCTTATCTTGCAAATACTGCGGCTGACAAACAGCAACGCAATATTCATCGAATAATTTTATGGCCTCCATATTGCTCCACATTCCATCACCATATAAAAAAGCAATATCGACATTTTGGTCTTCAGAAAAAAATGGACCTACTAATTCTTTGATATCTAGGTTGATAAGCGGGTATTCTTGACTAAAGCCACTGAGTGCTGGAATCAACCAACGAGCACAAAATGTCGGATGCGAGACGATTTTTAGCAGCTCAGTATTACTGCTATGCGACATCAAATTGGTGGTCGCCACCTCGATATGTTTTAAAATCTCCAAAACTTCAAGATAATATGCCTTGCCAGCAGGGGTCAATGAAATCCGGTGCGGTGTCCGATAAAATAAAGACAGGTTTAACATCTCCTCTAACTGCGCCACTTGCTTACTAATGGCGCTTTGGGTCATGTGCATCTCTTGCGCGGCATTGGTAAAACTCAAATGACGGGCAGCGGTCTCAAAACATTGCAGCGCCGTCGTTGAAGGGTATCGTCTAAAGGCTAATGGTTTATTGGTGTCGGTTTTCATAGATTGTTTTTCTTTTATCCCATCTTAGTAAAATATTAATAACTATTTAAAATCACGTTATCAGGCATTCCTAGCCTATGGCGTCATCATACCTATATTCAAGCTTAAATAGCGATACCTCACTATAAGCACTATGTAACTGGCACGGACACCCTCATCGGATTTACTTAAGCATGAATTTGACGATCCACTTAATTATTCAGTCGCCAATTTTAAAGACTCTCCTACAAAAAACACCATCAATTCCTGATAAAATAGTAGGGCCTGATGATAGGCTCTGACATACCGCAACTGATTTGCTATCTTGCCCTCCTCTTTTTCATCATTACGACCTATGCCGCCGTTATTCTTAAACTCATGAATTATTTTTCAGCTAACGTTATCTATTAACGCCTTCTTTATTTGTATTGGATCATATGAAACATAACCTTGAGGTGAGCGCAAATGCTCGCCGAACTCAGTATTTTCAAGTATTTTTGATGGGCGTCAGCGCCTTTATTATGAATACCACCGAATTTGTCCCCGTTGCTCTATTAAGTGACATCGCCCAAGATTTTTCCATTACCACGGCTGAGACTGGCTGGATGTTGACGCTGTATGCGTGGATTGTCGCGGCCATGTCATTGCCATTGATGCTGCTCACCAGTCGATTTGAGCGTAAAAGCTTACTCTTGGGCTTATTTGTAGTTTTTATTGCTAGCCATGTGTTGTCAGTATTCGCATGGAGCTTTGATGTATTGCTGATTAGCCGCGTGGGTATTGCACTATCGCATGCGATATTTTGGTCAATCACCGCCGCGATTGCGATACGCGTAGCGCCAGAAGGCAAAAAAGCACTGGCGCTTAGCGTACTTGCGACCGGTACTTCATTGGCAATGGTACTTGGCGTGCCATTAGGGCGCTTGGTCGGTCAATGGTTTGGCTGGCGGGCGACTTTTGGTGGTATTGGCGTGATTGCTTTCATCGTATTTATTCTACAAGCAAGGCTGTTGCCAACACTACCAAGTATGTTTGAAGGCTCTTTTAGAAAGATTCCAGAATTGCTTAAAAACCCCTTGTTGGTCTGTTTATATTTGCTCATTTTATTGGTCTTTACCGCCCACTATACGGCTTACTCATATATTGAGCCTTTTATGCGGCAGGTTGGCGCTATTAGTGAAAACGCCGCGACTGTTGTCTTGCTATTATTTGGAGTAGCAGGGATTGCAGGCAGTGTAATATTCAGCCGCTGGGGTGATCGTTTTAATACCAGATTGATGCTGATATCGATCATATTAATGCTAATCTCTATGCTGGTTCTATTGTTTGCCGTGACTTCTATCTGGGCGCTGAGCTTGATTGCGTTACTGTGGGGCGCGGCGCTTATGCTGCTAATTATCTCCATGCAAGCCAAAGTCATCATGGTTGATGTCACGGCGCAAGATATGCTGATGTCGATGTTCTCAGGTATTATTAACTTAGGAATTGGCGCAGGTGCCCTGTTTGGTGGTTATGCAGTGACGCATATCTCAATATCAAGCGTCGGCTATGTTGGTGCAGCTATCGCTAGTGTGTCGCTGCTACTGATGTTATTTATGATAAAGCGCTTTCCTGAATTAAGTAGAAGACTTGGTTAGCTAAAAATTTGATAGTAAATAAGCCTATACAAAATGCCAGCTATTTAAATATGCTGGCATTTTGCTGTTTGGTTTATCTAAAAGTAGCAAAAACAAAAAAGAGCAGAGGATTTAAAAATCTACCTTACCTCGTAAGGCTTTGGTTTTACCGCGCTGGGTTTTTGCATCAACGCGTTTACGTTTGGCATTTCTGCTAGGTTTGGTCGCTTTACGTATTTTATTGACATGAGTTGATTTTATAATAAAGCTTTGCAGCCGCTCCAAGGCATCAATTCGATTACGTTCTTGGGTGCGAAACTGCTGCGCTTTAATAATAAGCACGCCTTCTTTGGTGATTCGACTGTCTTTACTGTCCAATAAACGCTGTTTAATGACATCGTTCAAGCTTGACGCATGAATATCAAAACGCAAATGAATCGCAGAGGACACTTTATTAACGTTTTGCCCACCTGCCCCTTGTGCGCGTATGGCGCTAATTTCAACTTCACTGTCATTAAGACTGATATTACTGCTGATAAAAATCATAAAATACTTTTATAAATCATGGATAGATAAGGTTAATGATAAAGCATTCTCAATTAACTCGCTACTTGACTGCTTAACGGTTCTCAAAAATCCATATTTCTTAACATCTATAATCTGCAATTTATAAGGTAAACCTCATAAATGTTATCGTTTGACGTCACTATGTCTATCCTCTGTCTGTAAAGCGTAAGCCCGTCCAAAAATTCTTTTTTGCCATGCTAGGATGATTTTAAGTTGGCAAGATATGGTTTGATTAGCTGGCTATTTAACAAGCAAACTCTTTAATAAACAAATTCTTAGCACATACTTTTAAAACTAAAACAAAAGCTAAAACAAAAGCTAAAACCACGATCTGATAGGAATAAGCGCTTTATGAGCAACAATAATAAAAAAACTCAATCTTCTTTTACAACCAACCAAGTCTCAGCTGATAACAGCATTCAGGTCAGAGGCGCGCGGGTGCATAATCTCAAAAATGTTAATGTTGATTTACCGCGTAATGGGTTGGTTGTTTTTACGGGCATATCAGGCTCAGGCAAGTCGTCATTGGCGTTTGGCACCTTGTTTGCTGAGTCGCAACGCCGCTATCTTGATTCGGTATCGCCTTATGCGCGGCGCTTGATTGACCAAGTTGGTGAGCCTGATGTCGATTCGATAGAAGGCTTGCCACCTGCGGTCGCCCTGCAACAACAACGCGGTACGCCGTCGGTACGCTCATCGGTTGGTAGCGTGACCACCATCTCAAATGGTCTGCGTATGCTGTACTCGCGAGCGGGCGAATATCCTGCTGGGCAAGACATGCTGTATGCCGATGCCTTTTCGCCAAATACGCCAGAAGGTGCTTGCCCTACTTGCTCAGGTATTGGTCGCGTGTTTGAGGTCACAGAAGATTTGCTCGTGCCCGACAAGACTAAAACCATTCGAGAACGCGCCATTGCTGCATGGCCACCGGCATGGCAAGGGCAAAACCTAAGTCGGATATTGACGACACTTGGCTACGATATCGATAAACCTTGGAACACGTTATCCAAGCAAACCCGCGATTGGATTTTATTTACCAATGAAACCCCAGAAGTGCCAGTTTACCCAGAATACAATCTCGAGCAAGTACGCGAGGCGATTAAAAAAGGTGAAAAGCCCAATTATAAAGGCACCTTTACCAGTGCAAAAAATTTCGTCTTACATTCTTTTGCCACGACCCAAAGTCCGCGTACCAAAAAACGCGTGGCGCAGTTTATGCAAATTTCAGAATGCCCAAGTTGTTATGGTAAAAAACTCAAAAAAGAATCGCTGTCGGTTAAATTTGCGGGGCTTGATATTGGTGAACTGTCACAATTAACCTTAACTGAACTGGCTCTTAAACTTCACGACGCTGCTAATAAAAAACTCAGCGATGATATGCTCGACCGTGAAAAAGCCATCGTTGCCAAGCGTATTTCCAGTGACATTTTATCGCGTGTGCAAGCGTTAACCAGACTTGGGCTAGGTTACTTATCCCTTGAACGCACCACACCTACCTTATCGCCCGGCGAGCTACAGCGCCTAAGACTTGGCACCCAAATTCGCTCTAAACTATTTGGCGTGGTTTACGTGCTCGATGAACCGTCCGCCGGCCTCCATCCTGCCGATACTCAGGCGCTATTAGGCGCTCTAGACGAGCTGGTAGAGGCGGGTAATTCATTATTCATTGTCGAGCATGATGTCAGCGTCATTCGCCATGCCGATTGGATAGTCGATGTCGGACCAAAAGCGGGCAGTCATGGCGGTGAAATCATGTATAGCGGCCCTGTCAAAGGCTTGCGATATATCTCTGATTCCTATACTGGACAATATCTTTTTAATCATGATTGCACAGATCATCAATCGAAAAGCCAGCAATTAACAAGCCAGCAGCCAAGACAACCTAATCATTGGCTAAAGCTTGCTAATATCGAGCGCAATAATCTACAAGGGTTAGATATCGCATTTCCTTTAGGGATATTAACAACAGTAACAGGCGTTTCAGGTTCGGGAAAATCGAGTTTGGTCAGTCAGGCGTTGGTTGAACTGGTCTACAATGCGCTAGGGCAAAAAACCGTGATTGAAACGCCCACTGATGAAGCGGCTTTACTTGAGCAAGAGCAACAAACGCCAATAGGCGGTGAGATAGTCAATGGTATGGAGCATATAAAACGCTTAGTCACCGTTGACCAAAAAGCCATCGGGCGCACGCCGCGCTCGAATTTGGCGACTTATACTGGACTGTTCGACCATGTGCGCAAATTATTTGCCGCTACCAAAGAAGCAAAAGCGAGACACTATGATGCAGGACGTTTTTCATTTAACGTTAAAAAAGGACGTTGCCCAAATTGCGAAGGCGTCGGTTTTGTCAGTGTTGAGCTGCTATTTCTGCCGAGTGTTTACTCGCCTTGCCAAGTTTGCCATGGTCAGCGCTACAATGACGAAACCCTAGAAATTACTTATCAAGGTAAAAACATCGCTGAAGTGCTCGATTTAACAGTCGAAGCCGCTTCTGGATTTTTCGTTAATGATGCCCCAATAATGCGCGCCTTAGATGCCTTGCTAAAAGTTGGGCTTGGCTATCTAAGACTTGGGCAACCAGCGACCGAGTTGTCTGGTGGCGAAGCACAGCGCATCAAACTTGCTACCGAACTGCAGCGTACCCAGCGCGGCGATACGCTGTATGTGCTCGATGAACCGACCACTGGTTTACATCCTTCTGATGTCGCGATGCTGATGGCACAATTAAATGGGCTGGTCGCAACCGGTAATACGGTAATTATGGTTGAGCACGATATGCAAGTTGCTAGCAACAGCGATTGGATTATCGATATGGGTCCGGGTGCTGGCGATGAAGGTGGGCTTATTGTCACAGAAGGTACGCCTAAAAAGGTGGCTAAGTCCAAAGAGAGTCGCACTGCGCCTTTTTTATTCACTTAGTATTGATATAAAAGACAGTACACTAACTAAAAAACGGAAATATGCAATAAGAAAAACCGCACGATTTTAATATCATGCGGTTTTTCTATGTTAAGTGCTGTCTTTATTTTTCAAACTACTCATTGATAACTAGGCAAGCATACCGCCATCAACGACTATCGTTGCGCCAGTGGTATAACTTGATGCATCAGACACCAAATACAATACCGTGCCTGCCATTTCATCACGATGGGCAACACGCCCTAACGGGATTGCATGCAGCGCCATTTTTAAGACTTTATCATTGGTGGTTAACGCCGAGGCAAACTTAGTATCGGTTAAACCTGGCAATAAGGCGTTGACGCGAATGTTTAATGGACCACATTCTTTGGCAAAAGCTTTGGTCATGCTAATCACTGCAGCTTTGGTAATTGAATAAATGCCTTGCTTATCACCCGCGACCAAACCATTAACCGATGCGGTATTTAAAATCACTCCGCCACCCTGCTCGCGCATCATCTTGCCCGCAGCCGTCGACATAAAGAAATAACCGCGAATATTGACTTCAACGGTTTTATCAAAAGCAGCTAAGTCAGTATCTAAAATATGACCGTAGTAAGGATTTGCGGCGGCATTATTGACTAAGATATCGATTTGACCAAACTCACTTTTTATATGCTCAAAAATCGCCTCAATCTGCGCCATCTCGCCCACATGACAAGCAAAGGCGCTGGCTTTATGACCATCAGCTTTGATGCTATCCGCCACCGCTTGGCAAGCATCAATCTTACGGCTAGACACAATCACATGCGCGCCTCTTGAAGCCAATAGACGGGCGATAGATTCGCCAATACCGCGGCTAGCACCCGTCACCAAAGCAATTTTACCGGTTAAATCAAATAAATCTTTCATAGGTGTTCCTTTTATTTTTAAATATTTTAATAAATACTTTTGATGTTAAGCCAGCATACCGCCATCAAGGGTAAAGGCATGACCATTCATAAAGCTGCTTTCATCACTCGCCAGCCAAGCAATGGCACCAGATACTTCATCAACTGTCCCTAAACGGCGCATTGGACTGGCTTTTATCGTCGCTTGTTGCGCGCGCTCGTCCATATTTGCCATGGTATTACGCACCATTGGCGTATCAATAAAGCTTGGGCATACCGCATTAAAGCGGATATTGACGCGAGCATATTCATGAGCAGCAGATTTAGTCAGCCCCATCACGCCATGTTTAGCAGCGCTGTAAGCTGACAGTAATGGCGCAGAACGCAAACCAGCAATCGAGGCAACATTGATCACATGTCCACCGCCATTAGGTGCCATACATGCAACAGCCGCACGCATGCAGTGCCAGACGCCTTTTAGGTTGACGGCGATATTACGATCAAAATCCTCATCGCTAAGCTCATGCATCGGCGCAGGTTGATGGTCGATACCCGCATTATTTATCACGACATCAAGACCACCCAATGTTTCCATGGCAAAGGCAAACAACGCGCGTACTTCATCGCCGCTAGTGACATCAACTTTTTTAAACACGATACTAGTACCAGCATCTTGCGCTTGCTTTGCAACGCCTGCACCCATCTCTTCTGCCAAATCGCCAATCACCACTTTAGCCCCGCGACTGGCTAACAATAGCGCACTTGCAGCGCCAATTCCAGACGCGCCGCCGGTGATTAAAATGCGTTTACCCGTTACGTCTGATGCAATTCCATTTGTATTCAGTGTCATGACTTATCCCTCTACCTTAAGTACCAGTTTGCCGAAGTTTTCACCTTTAAATAACATCATCAAAGTATCAGGGAAAGTCTCGATACCTTCAACGATATGATCTTTTACTTTTAACTCACCAGACTGAATCCAGCCAGCAATGTCTTTCATTGCCGTTGGATACTCTTTGATATTATCGAAGACGACAATACCTTCCATTCGTGCGCGATTGACTAATAAAGACAAATAGTTTGATGGACCTTTTAATTCTGTGGTGGTGTTGTATTGGCTAATCGCACCGCAAATCACAATACGCGCATGCAGGTTAATTTGTGTCAGCACGTCATTTAAAATATCGCCGCCGACGTTGTCAAAATAGACATCTACGCCGTTTGGACAGGTTTCTTTTAACGCTTTTTTTACATTCTCATTCTTATAGTCGATTGCCGCATCAAAACCTAGCTCATCGACTAAGAATTTACATTTCTCAGCACCACTGGCGATACCGACGACGCGGCAGCCTTTAATTTTGGCAATTTGTCCAACCAAACCACCAACAGCACCGGCAGCACCAGAAACAACGACCGTCTCGCCAGCTTTTGGCTGACCAGTTTTTAACAAGCCAAAGTAACCCGTCATACCCGGCATGCCAAGCACACCTAAGTAATAAGACAATGGCGCAAGGCTTGGATCGATTTTATGTAGTCCAGTACCATCGCTAACTGCATACGACTGTACGCCATTGTGACCAACGACATAATCACCGACGGCAAACTTTTCATGTTTACTTTCGATGACTTTGCCTACAGTACCTGCGCGCATCACCTCATCAATCTGTACCGGCGGTATATAAGATTTGGCATCATTTAACCAGCCACGCATCGCTGGATCTATCGAGATATATTCGATTTTAATCAGTAACTCACCGTCTGAAATAGTTGGTAGCTCTGACTCGGTATACGCCCAAGTCTCAGCGCTTGGCTCGCCAACAGGTCTTTGTTTTAAACGCCATTGCTTATTCATTGTTGTCATTATTTATTCCTTTAAAATTTTATTTATCATTAATATTAAACCTAGCTCAAAATCTATTAAAACCATTCTGCCTGCATATCGGTACATACGGCATTGTCGTTATTTAACAAAGCAATATCGCGATTGATTAATGGCAGTTCCCAATCGATAAAGTATTTTGCCGCTTGTATTTTACCGTGATAGAAGTTTTGTTTCTCAACGTCGGTTGTATCATTTAATAATTGTTCGGCCTTACTGGCTTGGCGAATCCAAATCCAACTCACCACGATGGAGGCAAAGATATTCATCAATGCTTGCGCGTTGCCAGTCAGCGTTAGTGCTTTTTCCGTTTGCAAGATTTTGCTTAAATGCACCAACACTTCATGCAGATGACCCATATAAGGCATCAATTTACCAGCAAGTTTGGCAGTCTCGGGCGTACTAATGCTTTCTAAATCTCGCGTGATTTCACGTTTCAGAATTTGAATACCAAGACCCTTGTTTTGCCATAACTTACGAAATGACAAATCTAACGCTTGCACGCCATTTGTGCCTTCATGGATAGGATTCAGCCGATTGTCACGCCAAAATTGCTCGGCCTGATATTCACGTGTATAGCCTGCGCCGCCCAATACTTGAATACCCAAATCATTGGCTTTAGGCCCAAATTCAGACGGCCATGCTTTTAACACTGGGGTTAATAAATCCAGCAATTCTGAAAGCTCATTTTTCAATGTAGCCTCTTCACAAGTATTAATACGGTCAATAAGGTTTGAGCCATATAAGCACAGCGAAATACCACCTTCGGTATAGGCTTTTTGCGCCAGTAGCATACGCTTCACATCACCATGATTAATAATTGCCGTTGCCGCATCTTCAGGCTTATTATTAGACGCGATTCTGCCTTGCATTCTGTCTTTGGCATAATCTAACGAATACTGATAACCTCGATAACCGATCATCGCTGCGCCAAAGCCAACGGCAATGCGCGCTTCGTTCATCATTTTAAACATGTAGCGCAAACCAAAATGCTCTTCGCCGATAAGATAGCCGTGACATTCACCTGCATCACCAAAGCTTAATGCTGTAGAAGTCGCGCCTCTATAGCCAAGCTTATGAATGAGCCCAGTCAAATGCACATCATTGCGCTCACCTACCGATAAATCATCGTTTAAGCGATATTTCGGTACGGCAAATAGCGAGATACCTTTGACGCCACCAGGACCGCCGGGCACTTTAGCTAGTACCAAATGGACGATATTGTCAGACAGTTCGTGATCGCCTGCTGAGATATAAATCTTGCTGCCTTTTACGCAGTAGCTGCCGTCGTCTTGTTTGACAGCAGTGGTTTTGATATCAGCAAGCGATGAGCCGGCATGTGGCTCCGTTAGTGCCATGGTGCCCGTAAATTCACCCGTCAGCATGCGCGGCATAAAGGCATTTTTAATCTCGTCATTGGCAAAATGCGAGATGACATTAATCGCCGCAGTGGTTAAAAATGGATATGCGGTCGTTGATGGATTGGCTGCCATAAAATAACCTGCCACCGCTGTCATCACGGTTTCGGGTAATTGCATGCCACCATCGTCAAAGCTGTAACGACCCGCGATAAAGCCCGACTCGCGGAACGCATCAAAGGCGACTTTGACATCGTCTATCATGCTGACCTTTTTACCATCAAACTGGGGCTCGTTCTTATCCGCCACATGGTTGTGGGGTAAGAATAGCTGGGTTGCAATTTTATTGGCGGTGTCTAATACCGCATCAAAGGTTTCTCGGCTGTGTTCTGCAAACTTCGGATGCTTGGTTAAGTTCTCAGTACCCAATACGTCATATAATTGGAACGGTAATTCAAAATCATTGATAAGCGTATCTGCTGCCATAGTATTCTCGCTAACTAATTAAATTTGGTTATCAATTAATATTAATCTAATTTGACCGACTGCCGTATTGTCATTTATGACATAATCATGGTCAAATAAGACAAAATCGACATACAAATTTAGGAAAAACTGGAAAAAATTGATATTTTGAATAAGTCTTTTAATAGGAAACTAAGAACTTATGCCCTACCTTAAACCCTTTAAAGTCATCATTGTCGGTTTCGATGGCGTACTTGGCAGCGCTTTGACAGGAGCGCTAGATTTATTTTCATTTACTGGCGTCAGTTGGCAACGATTTTTAAATGAGGAAGTGGAGCCGAGGTTTAATGTACAGATCGCCAGCCTAGGTGGCGTCGATATTAGATGTAGCAACCGCTTAATTATGCAAGCGCATTGCGATATTCAGGAAGTGACAGAGTGCGACTTATTATTAATCCCAACGATTGGGGATTCGATCGATAAAGTATTGAGCCAAAATAGCGATTTAATTGCTCATATAAAGCGGCTAGCTAACACCAAGGCGGATATTGCCAGCAACTGTAGCGGCGCTTTCTTTTTGGCAAAGGCAGGTTTGTTAGATCATAAGATAGCGACGACCCATTGGGGCTATGCGAGTAAATTTAAGGCAGACTTTCCACTGGTTGATTTGCAAGAGAACCAATTTGTCACTCACTCAAAAAGCCAGTCAAAAGACCAGTCTGGCAACATATTTTGTGCGGCAGGTGGTAGCGCCTTTTATGACTTGGGATTATTATTGATAGAGCGCTATTGCGGGCGCGAGATTTCTACTCAAGTGGCAAAAACTCAGATTATTGATAGTAAACGAGGCAATCAGAACAGCTATACCAATGTGACCTTACATAAGCCGCATTCAGACCCGCAGGTCAAGCAAGTGCAAGAGTTTATCGAGGAAAAATTTAAAAATCCTATTCAAGTGAGCACTTTGGCTGCGATGATTAATATCACCCCGCGCACTTTAAACAGACGCTTTCAGTCGTCTGTCGCTATGCGTCCGATCGAATATATTCAAGCGGTCAGAATTGAACAGGCAAAACGTTTATTAGAGTCAGGAAATGTCACGATAAAATCGCTGGCGGAGCAAGTTGGCTACGATGATATCTCATCATTCACTCGGCTTTTTAAGCGTGCCACTGAGCTGACCCCGAAAGAGTATCAAGATAAGTTTTCGCGATTGGCTATTTAGTTTTTAGTTGTTGCTGATTTCGCTGATAGCTACAGGTTTTGCCATAATCCTTCTACATGAATGGTATCGGCTTTAATTGTTGGATAATCCGTAAATGCTAATTGGTAGCCGCCGATTGCATTGGGGCTAATTTGACACGTTGCCCCCAGTGGAAAGCTGTGTTTTTGTCCAATATGACCAAAGCTCATGCCGCTATAAATAGGCAATCCTGTTAGCTTATGCAATTGACGAACCACCGTGGCGACATCATAACGCTTGTCATAACTGTCCTCACCTGTACTCGATAATGCACCAAATACGATTCCTTGCTGACCTTTAAACGCGCCTCCTAGATACAAATCATACAGCATGCGCTCAATACGATAGGCTTGCTCACCCACATCTTCTAAGAACACAATACCGCCGTCAATACGTGGTAAATACTCACTACCTGCCAGCGCCGATACCACACTCAGATTGCCACCCCAAATAGTGCCAGTTATCATTTTTGGCTCGCCATTTGTCAAAATACTCGGTAAATTCTGACTGGTTAAAGATGCATCTGCTATATTGATAATCAGACCGGGATTGGTTAATGCTTGCACAAACTGTCGGCAACTGACTTGGTCGGGTTTGATTTTGCCAAACTCACTATAAAGCATCGGAGCAGCCAGCGAGCTCATGCCTCCTTTTGCGAGTAGCGCGCACTGGATGGCCGTCACATCACTAAAGCCTGCCAGTATCGTGGCCCGCTCCTTCATAATACGTCCCAGCGTTGACCAATCAACCATCGGTAATAAACGCATGGCGCCATAACCACCTCGTACGCCCAGCAGCAGCTTTGGCGCTTTGATCGCACCCGTAGCGATATTTTGCAAGTCACTGGCTCGCTGCGAATCCGTACCAGCAAAACGTAAATACTGCCGAGTGGTAATCGCAGGATTGTCGACTTTAAAACCTGCACAAGCCAAACGATCTAATGCCAATTGATTGCGCTCGTCACTACCACCGACATTGGAGCTGGCAAAAAGCCTCGTCTCAATATTTGGTATGATACAACTAGCGTTCGATTGCAGCATTTCGGGCGATACATTTTGTATGGCTTTTTTTGATGCCAATCTCTCATCAATCAGCGCAGTTGGCAGGTCATCTTTGGTAAGCTGGGTATGATTATCTTGCCCAGTACTACTAGCAGCCAGTGCCTGAGTAATACTTTGGGTCGCTAATAATCCTGCCCCTGTGCTAATACCCACTTGACGTAGAAACTGGCGACGATTAAGCCCAAATATGGCTTCACTCGCTGTATGACCATTTCTACTTTTATCATCTTTTAATAACTCACTCTTGGCACCCATATCTCGCTGCTACCTTATAACTTTTATTTTAATCTACTTTTGAACCATCTTTATGTTTTCGATCTACTTGCTTAGCATCACAGCAGCATATTGTAGACGGTTTGCAAGTGAGCATAGTTGCCTAACTCTTGCCCATATTTACTTTTTCGCTACCGTACGCACCAGAAACTTAATGCTACCCAATCCAAGCTATTAATAATATGCAATATTGGCGCACGCCACGACTTTGTTGTAGTATGAGAATACCGATTGCGCTTAAATAAGGATAATAATAATGGCTGACAAAGCGACTGATAAGCAAAAAAAAGATGAAATATTGGATGCCGATTTAGAATATCTCATTAATGAGGAAGAAAAACTGCAAGAAAAGCTAAAAGATAGTAGCCATCTTGAGCGCTTCACCAAAGATTTGATGCTTTTTATGAGTTTGCTTAAAGATTATTACAAAGGCAATTATCGCGACATTCCTTACAAGACCATTTCAGCGGGCGTCGTCGGACTGCTTTATACCCTCAACCCGATTGATATCATCCCAGATTTCATCCCTTTTATCGGTCATATAGACGATGCGCTGGTGCTAACCTTTTGCCTAAAACTCATTGAAAAAGATTTACAAAAATATCAAACCTGGAAGAAAAGCCAATCAGCTGTCAACACTGAAACCAATTTAAAGAAAAACGCTTAACCATTTGCAAATTATATTACCCAAACGAGCATTCTAAAAAGCCACGGCCGATAAGTAATTCATCAGCCGTGGCTTTTGTATCAATCACGAGCCACTTATCTATACAGGTTAATCTGGAACCTCATAGTTGGCTTTTTCTGGATTCAAACCAAACGAATACACGAACGTAGCGACGAGGCTATTCACAATGATAAAAGGCAAGTCAACGGCAACGTGTCCAAGCAAGTAGCGACCGATGAGCCATGAAACAATCAGCATAATAATAAAAAATCCGCCTAGATACGCCAATATAGCAGGATGTTTAAGATTATAAGGCTGCTCAGGTTTAGGCTGTTTATCCAAGACATAGGTTCTGACCGCCCAACCAGCCGCATAAGAAAACCCGCCTAACACCACATAACTAAAAAAATTCATATTGCCTGACTCTAATAATAGGATTGCTTGTCACAAAGGACGTGTATTTAATACCCACTTATAAGTCTTAGCTAAATACTGTCATTCACATTATCAATGACAATGTTTGAATGAGGATTGGCTAAAATATCCGTATTAACCTCGTCACATTCGACACGGTAAATAGTATTGGCACCGCGATAAATATAGGACAAGTATTCACTATCAAGTAGCGGATCGATATTAGCGTAAACAGGATTTACATGCGCCAGTACCAGCACTCTGTCTGGACGACCGATGACCGCATCGACATTATTAGGGTCGATAGAGAAATATGTCGGTATGTCGCTATTTTCGATCACCTCTAACGGCTCAGCATCATCCCAAACACGCTTGGCACTTGCCGGCTCTTTCATCTGCATGACCCACGCGCCGCCCTGTTGGCTAACTTTTATCTGTGCAGGCTCGTCATGGCTGACGGTGTAGCAGCCTTCAAATATGGATAAATCCGCTGCCGTTTCTATCTGTTTAGTATCAGCTTGCGTATTACTATCGTTGCAAGCACTTAAAAACATCGCGCTACTTGCCATGATAGCGACCATCAAGGGTGACCATCTTTTATAAAACACGTTTGGGCGTACGGACATCATAGGGTTATCCTGCATTTGGACATAAGAAGCTTATATTGAGCGTACGACTATTAAAGACAATTAAAAAAACAATAAAATCGCACCATCGCACTATCATTAAAGCCATTTTAACAGAAAACCACCGCGTTATTATTATCATCACTATTATCATCTGTGCTTTTACGATTTTATGCAGGGCAGCTGCCCATAGCTGGGATAGATTTGCTATACTCAACCCTAAAATATACCGTGCTAGTTGGTGTAAAAACGGCACTACCAAAACCTCCCTGCTCTACGTTTACCATTTATTAGGTCAATACGCTTTTATGTCAGACACTTCTACTTCAGCGCAGTCATTTAATACCAACAACGCCATAAATCCGTTGGCCGCGAAACCCAACACGACGGTTGCTTATACAGACGGTGCTTGTAAAGGTAATCCGGGTGCTGGCGGCTGGGGCGCGCACCTGATATTCAGTGATGGACGCACGCAGGATTTGTATGGTGGTGATAAAGAAACCACCAATAATCGCATGGAGCTGATGGGCGCGATACAAGCACTGACTCATAGTCCGCATGAGCACAACCTTGAGATTTGGACAGATTCAAGCTATGTCAAAAAAGGCATTACCGAATGGATTGAAGGGTGGAAAAAAAGGGGCTGGAAAACGGCGAGTAAAAAACCTGTCGCCAACCAAGATCTTTGGCAGCAACTCGATGAGCTGTGCCAACAGCGCGCTGTCGACTGGCATTGGGTCAAAGGTCATGCGGGACACGCGGGCAATGAAAAAGCGGACGAGCTGGCAAATTTAGGCGTGACCTCTAGCAGTGAAGATTTATCAAAAATAGACTCACAAGAGTCTGCTAAAAAAAAAGAGCAAATAGTGACCGATAACACCCAAAATACTAGCGATGATTGGCTAAAATTTGATCCATTAGGCTTCGATATGATGGATGATGAGCTTGATGCCGAGTTAGAAAGCCATACAGCAGAAAACAACGTATTAGAAGACGATGATAATAAGTATGACAATACTATAAATAATAACATGTTAGTCGAAGAAAACCGTCATCAATATGAAAACCAACATCAGTATAATGCTAGCGAAACAATGAGAAATACCGATATGTCAGATATAGATACCAATATGGATACTGAAGTAGAAGCTAAAACGGAAGCTCGCATAAAAACTGATACACCAACATTCGATGGTGACACCAGCCGTGCCAATCCGTATTTTATACCGCTGCTACCCAAACCTATTCATCGTCATGAATCTGACCGTCAGCTTATTATGGATACCGAGACCACAGGTCTTGATCCAATGAAGGGCGACCGTATTATCGAAGTTGGTATCGTAGAGATGATCGGGCGTAAATTTACCGGCGAAAAGCTCCACGTCTATATCAATCCGCAGCGCGGTATGGATGAAGAAGTTATTCGTATTCATGGTATCTCTGAGGCATTTTTAACTGATAAACCAACCTTCGATCAAGTTGCTCAGGCGCTGTATGATTTTATGGATGGTGCCGAAATCATCGCTCATAACGCCACCTTTGATATGAACTTCTTAAATATGGAGTTCGCTAAAGTTGGCATGCATGACTTTGCTGAGCGCGTCCAAGTGACTGACTCACTGGTTATGGCCAAGCAGCAATATCCGGGGCAGAAAAACACCCTAGATGCCCTTGTTCGCCGCCTAGATGTCGGTAAACAAGACCGTACTTTCCACGGCGCTTTACTTGACTCAGAGATCTTGGCTGAAGTTTATTTGGCAATGACCGGTGGACAAGTCACCCTTGCTATTGAGGACGACGCCCAAGCTGATGGCGGACATACAGCGCATGCAAGCTTTGCTGATTTGGCCAATTTATTAATGACGTCAAGCAGCAGTGAGAGCGCCAATCAAAGCTGGTATGCCGCCCTTGCAGAGGATTATCCTGCGCTTAAAGATAAAATATAGCCGTTATAAACACGACTATTAAAATCATTTTTTATTAAAATAACCCCTTATGCTGGTAGTTAAGTCAGTTAGTCTTTATTATGACAATAAAGGTCGAAATCTTACTCATATAATTTTTTAATCTATCCCCCAAATCATTGCTATTTTCATCAGTACGTCATGGGAAAAAACAACTATGAACCATTCTACACAAATGAAATTAACTGCCCCAACCTTGAGTGTGACTGATTTTAACTTGCCATCACTGCATTTATTGCACGATGAAATTAACGTCATCTTAAAAGATACTGAGATTCATTTGGGCGAATTCAATGATGATAATAGCCAAGCGCCTTTGTTATTAGACTCTATTATCGTGTTAAAACAGCTGTCTTGTATTTTTGAGCTGATTGCTTTGGCCGGTGCTGAGGCGCTCAATAACGCAATCGTGCATGGCTTACAACAGCTGTATGATAGTGGTGATAATAGCGATACTGCTCTAATTATGGACTTATCAGAAGCCATCATGACGCTTGATCGCTATATTGAATTTGTCCTACTGACTGAATCGGTAGAGCCAACATTACTACTGCCTATCATTAATAAGCTCAATGTTCACGGGCAAGGCGCACCTATCGCTGCCGATTATTTTGCCGCTTTTGGTGATAGCAGCGTTATTATTGCCAACCCTGAAAACAACTTTCAACCCCTTAACGAGCTCAATCTTGATAGCGAATTATTGACTTACGCTTATCGTAGTGGACTTGGGGTTGCTTTATTAAATCAAGACGGCAATGTAAGCCAAGAAGAACAGCAAAAACTCGATGCGATGTCAGCAGCTTGCGCCTTGATAGCGGCAAACTCTAACCGTTTATTTTGGCAAGCAGCAACCGCCGCCGTTGCCGATATCGCCAGTATCTTACCGCTAAATTTAAGCCAAAAGCATACGCTTATTTACTTAGAGCAGCAATTCCAAAGCTATCTGCCCGTAATGGACACACGTTTTGCGGACTTGGTTAGCTTTGCTTGCCAGCGTGATACGGCAGAGGCCAAAATCCTGCGTGAGAAATATGCTGCCAATCAGTTAGAGACACCGCAACTTGAGCAAATGGCGCGTTTCTTATTTGGCCCTAACCGTGCTTTAACTGACACTTTAAACACTATTATTCAAGCACAAATCAATAATATTAAAGAAAATGTCGATAGCTACGCACGCGGTGACTCCATCAATCCTGTCGATATGCAAACCTCGCAAATTACCGAGCAGCTGACTGAGCTGAGTTCAGCTTTTCAGTTATTGGGTTTAGCAAATGCAGCAAAAAGCCTGAACGCTGCCGCAGAGGCAGTGAGCAAATGGCGCGCACCTACGCCAGAAGATTTTGACCATTTATTATTGGCATTGATGCACGCTGAAAATGCCACAATCGCTATGGCAGAGATGCATACGCCAGGGGCAATTTATTTGCCTTTGAATAATCCGCATATCTCATTACATCAGCTAAACACAGCGTATGATACGCTGATACAAGAAAGCCGTACCGCCATTGCCAGTGCCGAACAAGCCATCAATGATTATTTGGCGGAGCCTGAGCGTGATATCCTCAATATTCAAAATATCCCTGAGATGCTGCGCCAAGTGTCAGGTGCGGTGCGCTTTTTACAATTGCCAACCCCTGCCAGTATGCTCAGCCAATTAGCGAGTTATTTGCAGCAGCGCATTGATAGTGGTACACGAATAGATGACGGCACTTTGGCTTATATCGCCGATGTCATTATGGCCGTTGACCATCATTTAGATGGTTTTGAGAATAATCGTCCTGTGAACAAACAGGCACTAGATGTCGGCCAACAAAGCTTAAGCCAACTGCTTGCAGCCTAAGTGCTTAGCTTCTTATTTTCAACAGACTCTTACCCAAACGGATATGAGTCTGTCTTTGATTGCTTGGAAACTTAGCCTATGACCCATGCCTTTATACTTCGTGACGAGACGGTTTTATGTCGTCAAACCCCTAATGGCTGGTGGCCTGTGCAGATTCAGTTACCAAAGTCGGTCAATGATACAGCGTTAAACACTCATGGCGTTCATAACATGCAGCCAGCCTATCAAGTTGGGCGAGTCACACTATTTGAAAGCTTAGCTCCTAATCATTGGTTAGTTAGCGATGATAGTGGTCAAGTTGAAGATAGTTTGAACGATTTTAAAACCGAGACTGCCAATACTTTTACGGCACAAGCCACCATAGCGATTACTTATGACTATGCCATAGCTCATCATATTGATTTGCCTATTGTTTTAGAAAGCCATAATTCAGAAAATAGTAATTTAGAAAGCAATATTCTAGATAATAGAGGTTTAACAACTAATAGCGAAGAAAGAAACACTCTAGATAATGACGAGTGTGCTTTCATTGCCTATCGCCTGCTTATCACGCAACTGCCATTCGCCTTATCTGACCAAATTAGCCAAGCTATACAGCTGTTACGTTGGCAAGCAGATACACAGTTTTGTAGTCGCTGCGCGGCTCCCGTGGTAGACGCCGCGAGCGCTGATCGTGCGATGGTCTGCCAAGTTTGCCGCTTACGCCAGTATCCGCGCGTGCAGCCATGTATCATTACCGCCATTACTCGACCAAATCCGCAAACGGGTGAAATACAAATTTTACTGGCGCACCATCACCGTTATGGGCAGCAAAAAACCCCTCAACAAGCACTACAATATGGTTTGATTGCTGGTTTTGTAGAAGTCGGTGAAAGTTTGGAGCATGCTGTAGTACGCGAAGTGGCAGAAGAAGTGAATATTAGTCTCAAAGATATTCGCTATATCAGCAGTCAACCTTGGCCGTTTCCGTCTAATTTAATGCTTGGCTTTCGGGCAGCGCATGCTGGTGGTGACATCGTCATACAACAAGATGAGCTGTCACATGCCGATTTCTTTGACCTGTCAGATTTGCCAAAGATACCGTCAAAAGGCAGCATTGCTTATGCGCTGATTGCACAAATTGCTACTGAGCACGGCATATCACTTTAATTGATAATGGCAAGACAGCATTTATAAATGCAGTTATTGTTTATGGATGTTTACGGACTTAATCTAGCAGCGCTTATCTCATTTGCGGATTCAGCGCTCCTTACTATTACCATATTTATTCTAATGTCAGTACCTAGCACTGATATCAAGGTTTTAAATTAAATGCAAAGTACCATGAGTAAAAACAGCCGTCATATCCGTCTAATCAATCTGCCTATTTTGTTCGATGACTTGAACATAGAGAGCTTGCCTGCCGCAATCCAAGCAAAGATTGCACGTATTGATGCCTGCTTACCTCAAACCCAATGCGGGCTTTGCGACCATGCTGATGGCTGCTTACCCTATGCGGTGGCGATTGTTATCGACAAAGAGCCTTATAATAAATGTGTGCCCGGTGGTCAGCCGGTGACTGATGCTATCGCGCAAATTATTAATCAAGATGATATCGATGACCAGACAGCGGATTCAACGAGTATTAATAGTAGCCTAGACAATAATCATTTAAATGATCACGCCAACGTTCATATAGATAAGAATATACAACTACTTAGCGCTGAGCCGTCAAAATGGCCAATAGATACCAGCTCGCAGCGTCCGGTAGAAGTGCGTGCGGTTATTCGGGAAGATGATTGTATCGGCTGTACCAAATGTATCCCTGCATGCCCTGTTGATGCCATCGTCGGTACTGGCAAGCACATGCACACCATCTTTACCGACTTATGTACAGGCTGTGAGCTATGTATCGCGCCCTGCCCAGTTGACTGCATCGACTTAGTCACCGTTGAGCGTACCCTTTCGACAGCTGAGCGCACACTTGAACAAGATGACTTGCGCCAGCGTTATCATACGCATCTGAGACGTGTCAGTGAACAGCTGGCTGATAGCAGCAATAGCAAACCTGTGGTCAGCATGGTAGAGGCAAAACTGAATAATGCCGCCAGTCAATCGTTAAACATCAGCGAAGCACAAGCAAAAAACACCATTGCAGCGGCAAAGCTCCGTAGTAAAGTCAAAAGGCTAGAAAAACAGCTTAGCGTACGTTCAAATGACAGTAAACAAGCAGAGCTTGAAGCATTACAAACAGAACTCGCGCAACTTTAATAGCAAATATCTGCTTCTGAATAACCAATGAATAAAGTAATGGTAAAAATACCATGAGTAAAACCGTTAAACATAAAACTGCCGATACGCCACCATCGAGGCGGATGCCCAATCGTGATGTGCGCCCATTCTTTGAGAAGTTGGCTGCGACTATCGAAGAGCCAGTTACTGAACTGAATTACGGCAGTAACTTTGAGCTGCTTATCGCCGTCATATTATCGGCGCAAGCGACCGATGTTAGTGTCAATATTGCGACCAATCAGCTCTATTCGGTAGCGAATACGCCTGAGTCCATTTTGGCATTAGGTGAAGAAGGCCTTAAAGCGTATATTAAGAATATCGGTTTATATAATGCCAAAGCCAAAAACGTCATCAAAACCTGTCGTGACTTGATTGAGAAGTTTGATAGCACCGTCCCTGATAACCGTAAAGATTTAGAATCTCTAGCGGGTGTCGGGCGCAAGACGGCGAATGTGGTGTTAAATACCGCCTTTGGGCAGCCGACAATGGCAGTCGATACCCATATCTTTCGCGTCGGCAACCGTACTGGACTTGCAACAGGTAAAAACGTCTTAATCGTTGAGAAAAAACTGCTCGAACGTATCCCCGATGATTTTATCGTTGATGCTCATCATTATTTGATTTTGCATGGGCGCTATACCTGTCAGGCTCGCACCCCAAAATGCGGCGCTTGTCCTGTTTATGAAGAATGCATGTTTAAAGATAAAGCGGCGTTTTTAGAGCTTTAAAGACTGTTAGATATTTTCTTTCTAAATACTTCAGCTTAATGCTTTACCTTGAAGAAGCAGAATGCAGACCCTCACCGCACTCGTATTTGATGACTTTGAGACCTTAGATTTATTTGGGCCTATTGAGCTATTCGGTAGCCTGCCTGAATATTTTCATATTCAGTTTGCGTCAATGAAAGGTGGTATCATCCATAACCATCATGGTGTTGCCTTACAAACTGTCGCAGTAGCAGAGTTAGCCCAGCAAATGAATATATTATTGGTCGTCGGCGGCAAAGGTACACGTCCTCTCATCAATGATAGTCATTTTTTGCAGACCCTGACTATGCTCGCTGATAATACCGACTGGGTACTTAGCGTCTGTACGGGTAGTGCTTTATTGGCAAAGGCAGGTATTTTAGACCATAAACGAGCGACCTCAAACAAGCGTGCTTGGCAATGGGTAACCGAGCAATCGACTGCCGTGCATTGGGTAAAGCAGGCACACTGGGTCGTAGACGGCAAGTTTTATACCTCTTCAGGCGTCACCGCTGGCATGGATATGGCGCTCGGTTTTATTGCTGATAGACACGGGCTTGATAGCGCAAAAGAAGTCGCTGACTATACAGAATACCGTTGGCAAGAAGACAGCCGCCTTGATGATTTCTACAATTGTTAGCCGTCATGGCTGACACTAGAGTTTTAACTCGATTCACGGTAAAATACCATAATTTTTTGATTCACTTTTACCTTCTATTTTCCGTTAACATTTAATAATGACTGAGTTTATATATTACAGTCCCTGCAATTAAGCGATCCCACTATGCGCGAATACAACTTATTTACCTCAGAGTCTGTGAGCGAAGGCCATCCTGATAAAATGGCTGACCAAATTTCAGATGCTATCCTTGATGCTATTTTACGTCAAGACTTACATGCTCGTGTGGCGTGTGAAACGCTGGTTAAGACTGGCGCGGTGATACTGGCAGGCGAAGTCACCACGACTGCCAATATCGACGTTGAACGTATCGTGCGTGATACGGTAAACGGCATTGGTTATCATCACTCAGACTTAGGCTTTGATGGCGAGACCTGTGCCGTTATTAATATGCTGGGTAAGCAGTCTCCTGAAATTGCTCAAGGTGTCGATCGTAGCGACCCTGAAGAACAAGGTGCCGGCGACCAAGGCTTAATGTTTGGTTATGCCAGCAATGAGACCGAAGTATTGATGCCAGCGCCGATCGAATATGCGCATCGCTTGATGGAGCGTCAATCTGAGCTGCGCCGTGGCGGTGATCTGCCTTGGTTACGTCCGGATGCCAAAGCCCAAGTGACCCTGAAATATGACGGTAATAAACCGGTTGCCATTGACGCCGTGGTTTTATCAACTCAGCATGATCCAAGTATCTCGCAAGCAGACCTGCAAGAAGCGGTAATGGAATCTATCATCAAGCAAGTATTGCCAGCAGATTTATTGCATGCCGGTACGCGCTATCATATCAATCCAACTGGCAAATTTGTCATTGGTGGTCCTGTTGGTGACGCAGGATTGACTGGTCGTAAAATTATCGTTGATACTTACGGCGGTATGGCGCGTCATGGTGGCGGTGCATTTAGCGGTAAAGATCCTTCAAAAGTCGATCGCAGCGCTGCTTACGCGGTGCGTTATGTGGCCAAAAACATCGTTGCTGCCGGTATTGCAGATCGCTGTGAGTTACAAGTGAGCTATGCGATTGGGGTTGCTGAACCGACTTCGATTTCAATCAATACTTTTGGTACTAACAAAATCAGCAATGATGAAATCATTAGCTTAATTCGTACCCATTTCGACCTACGTCCTTACGGTATTACGCGTATGCTGAATTTATTGCAGCCGATGTACCAGCAAACCGCAACCTTTGGTCACTTCGGTCGCCAAGGTTCTGAAACCGCGTTTACTTGGGAAAAAACCGACAAAGCAGAAATCTTAAAAGCCGATGCAGGTTTATAAAATTTGTACTTAACATCTTATTATTTTATTCAGCGATTCAATTGCTGTGATAAATGTAAATTTACTTACCATTATTAGGAGTCGCTTATGTCTCAAGACAATATGCCAGACAATGTTCAAAACAATGCCCAAAATGATGCCCAAAATGACGATATTGATGCTGCTCTTGAAATCACCCCTGAGATGCAAGCATTTTACCAGCGTGCCGATGCGATTATTGGCGTGGCAAACAGTCAACTAGGCCCTGAAGCACATTCAGGTCAGGTAGGCGCGTCACTGCTTTATGCGGCGGCACGTTATAGCGCTTCAGTTGCCTCTATTGGCTTTGTAAAGGGTGATGATTTCGCCAAAGAAAAAGACGATATCGTTGAGTTTTATACCAAACAATATCGTCAAATGTTAAGCGATAACTTGACTGACTACGCACAAAACTTTGATAAGTATGTACAGCTTAATAAAGATGATAAACCTGCGCAGTAAGCTTCCTAAAATCTTATTCAAGAATTTTATTAAGAAGTAACATAAATAACCCAAGCCTTATAAGCTTGGGTTTTTATTGTTCTAATACTGCGCTTATTAAATATGAGTAGCGAATTGAAAACTCAGTTGTACATTTGCTTTTTGTTAAAAACTGGCGTTTAATACAAAACAAATGACGGAAATTATATAATGACAAAAACTGCATAAGGATATTTATAATGAGCGCTCTATCTAAACCATGGCTATCTTTATTAAAGCCTTCTACCCTTGTCCTATCACTCACCATAACTTTTACACTCGGTTTAGCAGGTTGTAATAATATCAGCCCTAACTCAAACTCTATGCCTGATAGCACACCTATTCAGCCGCCCGCTTCTAACACCAGTCAGCCTCCCAAAGGAATCGTTGCCCAATGTCCAACCTTTAACCCTGAAAAAACCATGTGTACAGCGCAATACGATCCGGTCTGTGTAAAAACTCAAGTCGGCTCAGTGATAAGCTATCGCACGGCTGGCAATGCTTGCTCAGCTTGTAGCACGCCTGAGGCAATTAGCTATGTAAAAGGCGAATGTTTATAACAGTAATAATTTCGAAATCATATTGTTAAATATCTATCATTCGCTAAATACCAATACATTATTAAACGCTAATAGAAAATCCCAGCTCAAAAACTGGGATTTTTCACATTATTAACTATTAGCATTTTTCAGAAAATTAAATTCTTGAGTTATCTAAATAGTTACTCATCAATTTTCTTAATGCTCGGCGGTCCCGTCAATAACTCTTCATCACGGAACTCATTGGCGGAGTTGTGCTCAGCCGATTCTTCAGTGATAAACCACTGCTGATTACGATAAAGTATCAATCTATCACGGCTCAAGCCCCGCAGTAATGAATACATCATAATGACAATGACCACGGCAAATGGAAGGCCAGAGACGATAGAAGCGGCTTGTAGCGCACCCAAACCGCCTGCGGCTAATAGCACCGCCGCTATCACGCCTTCTGTGCCCGCCCAGAATAACCGCTGGATTTTCGGTGGGTTAGTGTCACCGCCCGAGGTCAGCATATCAATGACAAAACTGGCAGAATCTGATGAGGTGACAAACCAAAGTACAATCATCACCACGATAAGTCCGTTTAGTGCTGCGGTCAGCGGATACGACTCCATCAATTTAAAGATAGCACTACCAGTATCTGCTCGCACTGCTTCAACCAGTCCTGGACTTGCGATATTTGGGTCAACCGCTGCCATCAGTTCCATATGAACGGCTGAACCACCAAAGGCGGTGAACCATAAGAATAAAATAGTAATCGGGATTAATAACACCCCTAGGATAAACTCGCGAATGGTACGACCACGAGAAATACGGGCAACGAACACGCCAACGAATGGTGACCAGCTAATCCACCAAGCCCAGTAGAACACCGTCCAAGACGACTGCCAGTTGGCTTCCCCTTCATAAGACTCTGTCCACAGACCAAGTGGAATCACTTGATGCAGATAATTGCCGATATTCTCAAAGAAACTGTTAAAAACAAACTGGGTTGGACCCAAAATAATGACAAAGCTTAATAGCACAATGGTGAAGAAAATATTGATATCACTTAAGCGCTTAATCCCTTTATCCAGTCCCATTAATAGCGACAACCCTGCCAGCATGGTGATAAAGGCAATCAAGATAATTTGCACGGTGATGTTATTTGGAATACCAAATAAACTCTCAAGCCCCGAGTTAATCTGTAGTACCCCAAGACCTAATGTCGTCACCACACCAAACATGGTACCAAATACTGCCAGTGTATCGACCGTATGACCCATAGGGCCGTAGATTTTTTTGCCAATTAACGGATATAGGGTTGAGCGAATCGCCAACGGCAGGCCACGGCGATAATGAAAATACGCCAAGGATAATGCCACCATGCCATAGAGTGCCCAGACATGCAGACCATAATGCAAGAACGAGATGTTCATCGCTTGCTTAGCGGCGGCAATACTTTCAGGCTCACCTAACGGCGGCGCCATAAAATGATATAGCGGCTCAGCCGTACCCCAATAGAGCAAGCCAATACCGATACCTGCGGAAAATAGCATGCCAATCCAAGACACCAGATTGTATTCTGGGTTCTCGTTCTGGTGACCGAGCCTAATATCGCCATAGCGGCTAAATATCAGATAGATACTCATTACCAACGTTAAGTTGACCACCATGATAAAAAACCAACCAAAGCGCATCGATACAAATGCCTTCGCTTGGCCGAACACTTCGGTTGCCAATTCATTAAAAAAGGCACCGAAAATAATAAACGCGAGGATTAAAATCGCTGAGGTTAAAAAAACAGGTCTACTTACCCGTGGAAAAGGGCCCAATCGGCCAACTTTAACGTGATCCATTCAGTCGTCTCAATTTTTTAGGACGCCAACCTTAACAAGATATTTACAAACTATCAAATCGGGCCAGTCATCTGCTAATGGTAAAAATTAAAAAATCCTAAGATAACGATGCATCTTAGGATTTTAAATGACAATTATTATATTATTTTTTTACATAAAACCTATAGCATCTAACTACATGATTACGTTAATAAAAACGCTTTTAAACTTGCTATACGTAGCCTATTAATCACCTTTCACAATTTTAGGCGGGCCTTTTAATAATTCCTCATCAACGAACTCATTGGCCGAATTATGATCAGCTGATTCGTCAGTAATGTAACGCTGCTGGTTGCGATATAAGATAAGACGGTCGCGACTCATGCCACGTAATAGCGCATACATCATCACAAATATAACCAAAGCAAACGGCAATCCTGCCACGATGGCCGCCGCTTGTAATGCGCCTAAACCACCTGCTGCTAATAAAATTGCCGCAATCACGCCCTGCATAATTGCCCAAAATAAACGCTGAATTTTAGGTGGATTGGTATCACCACCAGCCGTCAGCATATCAATGACAAAACTGGCCGAATCTGATGATGTCACAAACCAAAGTACAATCATGACTACAATTAATAAGGTGATGGGTTTGGTAAATGGATAGTATTCAACCAATTTAAAAATGGCACTACCCGTATCAGCTTGCACCGCGGCGACCAATCCTGGGCTGACCAAATCAGGACTGATAGCGGCTAGCAGCTCCATCTGAATGGCAACGCCACCAAAAGCCGTAAACCAGAAAAACAATATCGTCATAGGGATAAGCAGCACGCCAAATACGAACTCGCGAATGGTACGACCACGGCTGATACGCGCGATAAACACGCCGACAAACGGTGACCAACTGACCCACCATGCCCAATAAAATATCGTCCAAGCGCTTTGCCAATCAGTGCCACTATAAGCTTCGCTCCACGTCGATAAGGTGACGATGTTTGCCAGATAGTTACCAATATTTTCAATAAAGCTGTCAAAGATAAATAACGTGGGACCCAAAATCACCATAAAGGCCAATAGAATACCGGTCAGTCCCATATTGATATCACTGAGGCGCTTAATGCCTTTATCAAGACCTAACATCAGCGAGCCACAAGCTAATGAAGTCA
Source organism: Janibacter sp. CoH_79_TC_3 (assembly GCF_058197955.1). Taxonomy (NCBI): domain Bacteria; kingdom Bacillati; phylum Actinomycetota; class Actinomycetes; order Micrococcales; family Intrasporangiaceae; genus Janibacter; species Janibacter sp. CoH_79_TC_3. The sequence goes on along the minus strand of NZ_JBXWIV010000006.1, from coordinate 52,892 downwards.
CAAAGGCGATGATAATAAACTGTACGGTCAAGGTATTAGGGATACCAAACAAGCCTTCTAGACCCGAGTTAATCTGCATAACCCCAAGACCTAAAGACGTCACGACGCCAAACATCGTGCCAAATACCGCCAAAATATCGACGGTATGTCCCCATTTACCATAAATCTTTTGTCCAAGAATCGGATACAAGGTTGAGCGAATCGATAACGGCAGACCACGGCGGAAGTGAAAATAGGCTAACGACAAGGCAACGACGGTATAAATCGCCCAAGCATGCAGCCCCCAATGTAAAAACGAGAGATTCATCGCTTGCTTGGCCGACTCTACAGTCTGTCCCTCACCAATGGGAGGCGCCATAAAGTGGTACAAAGGTTCTGCTGTGCCCCAATAGACCAATCCAATCCCGATACCCGCCGAAAAAAGCATCGCAATCCATGAAAATAAGCTATATTGCGCTCGTTCTGTTTGTTTTCCTAAACGAATATCGCCGTAGCGACTGGCAGCAAGGTAAATACAAAATACCAGCGCCACGTTAAATAAGATGATAAATAACCAGCGGAATTTTTCGGCGATAAAGTCCTGTAAGAAACTAAAAAGCGCGGCTGCAGTTTCAGAAAATAACGAGCCAAAAATGATAAAGCCGACAATTAAGATACTTGAGGTGATAAACACAGGTTTATTTACCCGTGGAAATGGGCCGAGCTTACTTATTTTTATGTCGTTCATTCGCTAAAACCTTATATTTAAGAAAGGTTACCTTAACAAACTAACCTTTAATTATCAATTAACTACCAAATAAACTCGATAAAGACATTTTTTAGTCACAAGTTGATTGGCTGGTTTAAGTCTCTATTAAGGTTGGATTTAGAGGTGCTAAGCAATTATTTTAGTTAGATTGTTTAGCTCGCTATTTATATATCTCCTGTTATATAGAGCGCGTTATATAAGGCATGTTATATAGGTCATGATGCAGACTATTAGAAAATCCACTAATTGGGTAATAATCGCAGCAGCCTACCATTAGCGCCATCTTCTAATAACCACACTTGCCCATCGACGTTTAAGACCCCACGAATACGCTCACCCATATCATAGCGATAGCGTTCTGCCGCACCGTTATTTTTATCAAAATTCACTACGATAAGCGCTTTTGATGACAAGCCGCTGATAAGGGCGTTGCCTTGCCATGCTGGAAAGTCATTATATTTACCCGCTTTATAAATACTTATGGAAGAAGGTGATATCACTGGTGTCCAGCTAATCTTGGGCGCAGTAAATTCTGGTCGGGTATCATGATCAGGAATATCCGTCCCTGAATAGTTACGACCATTGGAGACAACTGGCCAGCCATAGTTCTTACCTTTTTCAATGAGATTAAACTCATCACCGCCGCGTGGACCCATTTCGTGCGCCCAAAGTCTGCCTTTGTCATCGAAAGCCATACCCAGTACATTACGATGCCCGATCGTCCAAAACTGGGCAGCAATACTCGTATCACTGGTATTTTTCGCAAATGGATTGTCGGCTGGCACTGAGCCATCAGGATTTAATCTAATAATTTTACCTAGATTTACACTCATGTCCTGCGCAGGCGTTTTTTCTTGACGCTCACCTGAGCTGATATATAAATACTTGCCATCAGGTGAGAAGAGCAAGCGATGGCTATAATGCCCTTGCCCACTCACTTTTGGCATTTGCTGCCAAATGGGCGTAATGGCTCTCAAGCTTGGCGCGCCAGTATTCAATCCTGACAGCTTGGCCTTGATAACTTTTGCCCCGAATTTATCACTATCAGCGCCCTTGCCTGCTTCGACATAGCTAAGATAGATATTATTAGAAGTAGCAAAGTCTGGTGCAAGGATAATATCGCCAAGTCCACCCTGCCCGCCATAAGCCACTTCGGGAATACCAGTCACAGCGGTTTTCATTCCTGTTGCCGTATCAACAATCAAAAGCTCGCCTGTTTTTTGGGTCACCAGTAGTTTGGGCGCTTTATCTTTAACAGTAGGTAATGCGATCATTGCCCAAGGTTCATCGAAGCTAGCAATTTTCTTGGTTGTAAAGGCAGGTTTTTCCATGCTTGCTATGGATTCGCTGACAGATGCTTTCCCTTCTTTATATTCAGTCAGATCTGCATTGGTATTAACGGCTGAAGGGTTGGAGCAAGCAGAAGCACTAAACAGTAGTGCTGTGATGATTAACGGTAACATTAATGGTCTGCTCGTCTGTTTCTTATCGGTCATCATCATGATGTTATCTCCCTTAATTTTGCAGTTTTCTTATTCTCGTCTAGGTTATTTATACCACAGCCAAAGTATGGTAACGGTAAAATAATTATAGCGCCCAACGCAAAAACCCCTTACTTGCCTGTATAAACAATAGGCAAATAAGGGGTAGTTTTAAGCTTTCCATTAGCTAGAAAATGAAACTAAGTGTACTCAGCTAATGTAACAAACGCTTGATTTAGCTCATTCTAAGCTTATCAAAGGTCAGTTTATCATCGGCACCGACATCGACTTTGATGATATCGCCTGCGACAAAATCACCTGCCAGTAGTTTCAATGACAATGGATTTTCAATCTCTTGCTGAATAGCGCGTTTTAGTGGACGCGCACCATACACAGGATCATAACCAACTGCCACCAGCTTGTTCATCGCATCGGCTGATAACTCGATATCCAACTCACGCTCATGCAAGCGCTGACGCAAGCGATCCAACTGAATCGCAGCAATGCCTGACATCTGCGACATACCCAGTGGATGGAATACTACGATTTCATCAATACGGTTAACGAATTCAGGGCGGAAATGCTGTCCAACCGATTCCATAACCTCAGCTTTAATACTCTCGTAGCTTTCACCAACCATTTCTTGGATTTTGTGCGAGCCCAAGTTACTGGTCATAATGATAACCGTGTTTTTGAAGTCAACCACGCGACCTTGCGAATCCGTCAAGCGACCGTCGTCCAATACTTGTAGCAAGATATTGAACACATCGGGGTGTGCTTTTTCAACCTCATCAAACAAAATTACACTATAAGGCTTACGGCGTACGGCCTCAGTTAATGCACCGCCTTCTTCATAACCAACATAACCTGGAGGCGCACCCACCAAACGACTGACGCTATGCTTCTCCATATACTCACTCATGTCGATACGAACGATCGCATCCTCAGAATCGAATAAGAAGTTTGCCAATGATTTGGTTAGCTCTGTTTTACCCACACCCGTTGGTCCTAAGAATAAAAACGAACCTGAAGGGCGATTTGGATCCGATAAGCCCGCACGACTACGGCGTACCGCATTGGCGACCGCCTCGACCGCTTCATCTTGACCGATGACACGCTCATGAAGTTTTTCTTCCATCGCTATCATCTTGTCACGCTCGCCTTGCATCATTTTATTCACTGGAATACCAGTCGCAGCCGCCACGACCTCAGCGATTTCATGATCGGTGACTTTATTGCGCAGCAATTTTACAGTGATTGGCTCGCCAGCTTGCTCTTTTTGCTCTGCCGAATCAATCTCGGCAATTTGTTTTTCAAGCTCAGGTATCACACCATATTGTAAGCGAGACATCTCTGCATAATCGCCTTCTCGACTGGCTTTCTCTAACTGAATACGTGCTTTATCCAAGTTTTCTTTATGCTGTTTGCTCCCTTCAACTAAAGCTTTTTCGGCCTGCCAAATCTCATTGAGATCCGCGTATTCTTTCTCTAACTCTTCGATCTGAGCATCTAGTATTTTAAGCTCTGCTTGCGCGCCTGCATCCTCTTCATTTTTTAGCACTTCGCGCTGCATTTTCAGCTGAATACGGCGACTATCGAGCTTACCTAAGGCTTCAGGTTTACTGTCCATCTCCATCCGCAGGCGACTGGCGGCTTCATCAATCAAATCAATCGCTTTATCCGGTAACTTGCGATCCGTAATATAACGATGGCTCATTCGCGCTGCCGCTATAATCGCGCTATCTTGAATAACGACGCCATGGTGCAGCTCATAACGGTCTTTTAGACCACGCAAAATTGCAATGGTATCCTCAACTGTTGGTTCATCGACCAGCACTTTTTGGAAACGACGCTCAAGCGCGGCATCTTTTTCGATATATTGACGATACTCATCTAGAGTCGTCGCTCCGACACAATGTAACTCACCACGAGCCAGCGCAGGTTTTAACATATTACCAGCGTCCATCGCACCATCCGCTTTACCGGCACCGACTAAGGTATGTAGCTCATCTATAAATAGAATGATATTGCCTTCTTGCTTTGATAAGTCGCTGAGTACCGCTTTGAGGCGCTCTTCGAACTCACCACGGAATTTGGCACCCGCAATCAATGAGCCCAAATCTAACGACAATACTTCTTTATGGCGTAGACCTTCTGGCACATCACCACTGATAATTTTCTGTGCTAAGCCCTCAACAATAGCGGTTTTACCAACGCCCGGCTCACCGATAAGCACTGGATTATTTTTGGTACGGCGCGATAGTACCTGAATGGTACGACGAATCTCTTCGTCACGACCAATCACCGGATCAAGCTTACCAAGCTCCGCCTGTTCAGTTAAATTAATCGTATATTTATTCAGCGCATCACGTTGATCTTCGGCGTTTTGATTATCTACGGTGTCATCACCTCGCAATTGCTCAATCACCGCTTTTAACTTACTTGCGGTCACGCCAGCACTTTCAAATATCTTTTTAGTGTCGCCTTGTTCAGCGAGCGCCAACATCACCCATTCAGTGGCGATAAAATCATCGCCTTCTTTTTGTGCTTGACGATCTGCCAAGTTCAGAATTTTAACTGAATTGGGGTTTAAATTAACGTCGCCTGTTGGCTCGCTAATCGTTGCTTGATTCTCAAGCGCTTTTGCCACGCCATTTTTCAGCGCAGGGATAGACGCGCCCGCTTGTTGGCAGATAGATAAGTTAGACTCATCTTGCAGTAATACCGCAAGCAAATGCACAGGGTCAATACCTGTGTGGTCGCGACCTAGTGCCAAACTTTGTGCCTCTTGAATCGCCGACTGCAGTTTTTGGGTAAATTTCTCAAATCTCATATTTTTGTCCTCTTATAATTGATAATAATTTATATCTGATAGTAGCTGCGGCTTTTTATAAGTATTAAGATGCCGAAAGCTTTTCGTTGTTATCTATATCGGGTTTATTGAGTAATATTTCAATGTTAATTTAACTTTAATAAATAATTATTACAGGCTTATGAATGTCAATTCCTATCAGTTAAGAAGCCAATACACAGCGCTGAAATATCACCTTATTAAAATAAACCTTACTTATAACAATGATATGACGATAAAGCATTAATAGGCACATTTATGAGAGATTTCAAGGGAATATAGAAAAGAAAAGATAGGAAGCTTGAGTATGAGCAAAAACAAAGAAATGTATTTTAGAATACTATTAAACCAATAGAAAATACTAGGGCGTGTCCTCAATTCAATCGATGGACATCTAATCGATGGACATTTAAATGGGCTAAAAATAAGCTGAATAAGAGTACCTTAACTATGTTAACAAGGTATTTATTCTACAATTTCGATCGCTGTGCCAATCTTTACAGCAGCCATGATTTCATCCATCTCATCATTGGTCACTGCCATACAGCCTTCCGTCCAATCGCGTTGTTGGTTAAGTATGCCAAATGCACCAAAGCCATTTTTCTGCCCATGAATCATGATATCACCACCAGCACTGACGCCTCGCGATTTGGCGCGGGCTTTATCCGCCGCATTGGGATAACTGACGTGAATAGAACGGTAATATCCAGATTTTTCATTTTTATAATCGAGTGTATAGTTGCCAACAGGTGTACGTTGATCGCCTTGTTGTTGCTTATGTCCAATAGGATTACCACCGAGCGCAATATGATAAGATTTAATCACTTTATCATCACTTAACAACTGCAGAGTACGAGCGGACTTATCGACAAAGACTTTATCAATCATCGTGCTTTCAGGCATAGATTGTTTATTCTCTGAGTGACTCTTAGCATGAGTGATATTACTGGTACTCATAAAAGCAACTAAGCTAAACCCTATCGCGACAAATAACCAACTTGAGTATTTATGAGAATCTAGACGGAAAAATGACATAGCTTTTGCTTCTTATGATGAGTAAATAAAATTATCATCTATAAGATAGCAAAAAACTATGCCAAGCGTTGTGCGAGTTATAGGAATAAAACTCAAAGCTTCGATATTAAATCTCTAATACCCTATTACACCATACGAATCGCACCATCTAAACGAATCACTTCACCATTCAAGTAGGCATTATCAATGATATGCACAACCAATTTAGCAAACTCATTTGGAGTACCCAAACGTTTAGGATATGGTACTGCCGCCTCTAGTTGCTCACGCGCCTTCTCAGGCAGACCTTGCATCATAGGTGTTGCAAACACACCCGGCGCAATAGTCATCACTCGGATACCATGACGAGTCAGCTCACGTGCTAGCGGCAACATCATGCCAACGACACCAGCTTTAGATGAGGCATAACTGCCTTGTCCGACTTGCCCATCAAAAGCGGCAATAGAAGCCGTATTGATGATAATTCCGTTGTCAGCATTGACTTCGTCCGATGGTTTAGCAGCAACGCGCTTAGCAATACTCGCTGCCACCAAACGTGCCACGTTAAAAGAACCAACAAGGTTAATATTCACGCCACGGCTAAACGACTCAAGATCTGCTGGATTATTTTCACGATCTAACAATTTTTGTACGACAGCGATGCCTGCACAGTTAATGGAACCTTGCAGACCCTCGAATGCCTCTTCAGCCATAGCAACAGCCGCTTGAACGTCATCACCACTGGTGACATCACAGCGCACAAAACGAGTGTTGTCGCCCAACTCATCGACCAGTACTTGTCCTGCTGACTCGTTAAGGTCAGCGATGACAACCTTACCACCTTGAGCCACAATAGCTCGCACTACTGACTCACCCAGACCTGACGCGCCGCCAGTAACCAAAAAGCTGCGTTGCTCAATTTGCATAATTATTCCTTTAAATGGTTATTACTAATATCTGTTTTAATAGTCAATTGACACTTTATTCTTACTTAAGCCACAGATAAACTACGCAGCAAAAAGCGCTGAATTTTACCACTTGGCGTTTTTGGTAATGCTGCCACAAACTCAACTTCGCGGGGATAGGCATGGGTCGAAAGACGCTTACGTACCAAGTCTTGAATCTCTTTGGCAATCTCATCAGTTGCTTCGATGCCATCTTTTAGCACCACATAAGATTTAATCGTATGACCACGCACCTCATCTGGTACACCAACCGCTGCTGACTCTGCAACCGCTTCATGCTCAAGCACGGTGTTTTCGACATCGGTCGGACCTACCCGGTAGCCTGCCGTAATAATAATATCATCATCACGCCCTGAGAACCAATAACTGCCGTCGCTATGACGCTCGACCACATCGCCTGTCAGATAATAATCTTCAGTGAACGCATCTTTTTCATTCCAGCTATAGCCGCGGAAATAAAACGCGGGCGATTGACTGACCACCACTGCCAACTGGCCTTGCTCGCCATCAGGCAAGATGTTCATATCATCATCTAACACCACCAGTGTATGTCCCGGTAGCGCCATCCCCATCGAACCGACTGGACATTTATGCTCTAACGCATGGTGCTCACAACATGTCATGCCTGTTTCGGTCTGCCCATATTGATCACAAACTTTACAGTTTAAGTAGGTTTCAACCCAGTTGACCACTTCGGTATTCAAGGTCTCGCCTGCTGAATTGGCACAGCGTAACGATAGCTTGGCATTGGCGTCGTGGTGAGCACTTTCAAACACACCACTCGATTTCATCATCCGAAATGCCGTTGGTGAAGAAGCCAAATTGGTAATCTCATGACGGACCATAAAGTCGCGGGTATTAGCAGCATCAAAGCCCGATTCATTAAAATAAGTGGTGACGCCCATCAGTAAGGGACCCGTAATCGCGTAATATAGTCCATATGCCCAACCGGGATCAGCCATATTCCAGTAGTTATCATCGGCGCGCAAGTCAATCGCATAGCGCATATATAGATAAAAAGCTGATAGCGCACTTAATGGCACACTAACGCCTTTTGATTTACCTACCGTACCTGAGGTAAACATTTGCAAAAACGGTGCATCGGTATCCAATAACACTGGCTCGATAGCTTGCGGCTGCGCTGCCATCATCTCTGTATAGCTATCATCGCCCCAGTTATTCTCTAGCTTTCCATCATTCTCACTGCTAACCATGACCATTTTAGTTTGCTTAAGCAAGTCGTCGAACTTGCCGCGATTATCAATATTGGTAAAAACTACTTTAGTATTGGCTTTATCCATCCGATATTTAATCGAATCATAACCAAAGGCAGTAAATAGTGGCTGATAGACTGCGCCAATCCGCCAAGTGGCTAATACAATCGTGAGTAGCTCAGGGGTGCGCGGTAGCATAGTCGCCACTTGGTCACCAGCTTGCACGCCATAAGACAGTAATAAATTGGCAACTTGCGCACTTGCCTTATCAAGCTCTGCAAAAGTCATGCGCGTCACATTGCCAGAGGTATCTTCATGCACTAACGCCAGATGATCGCCGCGACCATCACGCACATGACGACCGCAACACGCCATATAAGTATTCAAACGGTCGTCTAACTGCTCGCCATAGATTTCTGACAATAACGCATTCATATCAAAGTTATGATAGTAATCGCTGTAGCTCGTTGGTGTATGAGTAATATTTTTACCGGAGTTTGCGGACGAATGGTTCGAAGAGGAGGTGTTCATAAGCTAATCCTTTAGCAATAGAGAGTCACTGACGCTATCAGCGCTTTATCAGGAGTAAAACAGTCATATCTTATTAACTATTTTCTCTTATGGTTCGCACATATCAAAGTGCGTATGCTCTATTAGTAACGCATTTTTATATTTGTTTCAATACATAACGTATCATTTTCATAATTAATATGATTTTTTGATAAAATTAAATTTATTGTATGGCACTTAAAAATCCTAGCAGCGCTTTCTCTTCACAGCTTTGATATTGCTTGGTACGTCCACGGCGCGCTTGTTTATAAGGCTCAAAAAACTGCCCTACTAAAAACTTATCGATAATAACGGGATTGACATAAGACGCTCGGCAGACAGCAGGCGTATTGCCAAGCTCTTCTGCCACCGCTTTAACCATATTCGTGACCAGTTGCTGACGCTCATTGCTGTTAGAATCACTGGCTAATATTGCGCTGCCATCAGCAGTCTGCAGCTCATCGTATAAATAACTGGCAGCAAGAACACTCGCCATCCATGTACGAAAATCTTTTGCGCTATATAAATCGCCACTATACAGCGCGCGCTCATTATCATAAGCGCAAGTATGCGACCGTAGATAGTCATTGATATCGCTACTATCGACAACTTGCTTATCACCATTATCATCCAAATATTTAAAAACCTGATAACCCGGCAACTCCGAACAGGCTTGCACAATCTCAATTAAACGCTCATCTTGCAGCTCTATATGATGCTCTTTAGCACTTTTTCCGACAAAATCAAACGCTAAGCCATTATCCGTTTCGCTGACGTGTTTACTGCGTAACGTGCTGAGGCCATAACTTTTATTCATCTTCGCATAGCGGCTATTACCAATACGAATCAAGGTCGTTTCTAATAGTTTCACCACTGCTGCCAAAACATTGTCACGCGATAGTGGCGCTGCTTGCAAGTCTTTTTCGACTTGCGCACGCAGGTTTGGCAACGCCTCAGCAAAACCTATCATGGCATTGAACTTAGCTTGATTACGTACGCGGTCCCACTCGGAATGATACAAGTATTGCTTGCGTGCTTTATCATCACGCCCTGTCGATTGCAGATGCCCTTTATCATCTTGGCATATCCAAACCTCTGACCACATCGGCGGTATCACTAAGGCATCAAAACGCTGGCGCAATGCTTTGTCTTTGACCGTTTTACCAGTAGCGTCTTTATAAGTAAAGCCGCGACCCCAACGCCTGCGCGTAAACCCCGGTTCATCGTCGCTGACGTAGCGTAAGTTGGCTAAACCAGCCAAATGCTCATAATCATGGCGTATGTCTTGCGTATTGGTTGGTTGATTTGACTTCGCCATAAAAAATACTCATCTGATAATATCGTTGTTTTAGCATAATCAACTGCCCTTATCTTTGCTGTGTATTTGTCATGGACAATGTGTAATCCTGTGTAAAATAAAGGCGATAAAAGCCTTGTGGATTTTGAGCGTTACGACATAATTTAAGATACATTTACTGAAGGCACCGCCAACATGACAAATTCCACCCTTATGAATTCAATCAATGGCTCTTTAAAAATAGCGTCATTATCTGCCGCTGACTATGAGTCTTGGCTCAGCTTGTGGCAAAGCTATCTCACTTTTTATGAGAGCAGCTTGCCATTAGAAACGACGAATGCAACGTGGAATAATGTGCTCGATAGCAACGTACCTATTTATGGGTTTGGGGCTTGGTTAGAGGATAAGTTAGTCGGTATCACTCACGTGGTGCTACACCCTAATACTTGGAATAGCACTGAATGTTGCTACTTAGAGGATTTATACGTGGCTGAATCTGTGCGAGGGCACGGTGTAGGACGAGCATTGATTGAGTATGTCTATGAGTTTGCCCGCCAGCAAAACTGCAACCGCGTTTATTGGGTTACTCAAGAAGAAAATACAGCTGCACGCCGGCTCTATGATACGCTTGCGACCAAAACCGATATGATTCAATACCGCAAGGATTTATGATTGATTGCTTGCAATTTTTGATAAATAAATAAATAGATAGATAGGTAGCTGCTTTTTTACAACATAGTCAATGTAAAAACAAAAAACGCCAAGTATTGAATACTTGGCGTGTTTATAAGTCATATTAATCTAAGCTAAAAAACTATGCACCATAAGTGCATAGATAAGCCGTTTCCACTGCTACTTTTACTTGAAATTTCTGATTGGCTTCAATAGTAAATTGCTCACCAGTATTGAAGGTTTGCCATTCATCACTATCTGGCAGCTTGACCGTCAAAGCACCGCTAACAACTGTCATCGTTTCAAATTCGCTGGTGCCAAATTCGTATTCACCAATCTCCATCACCCCAACAGTGGCAGGCTTAGTAGCGGTTTGAAAGGCAATAGAAGTCACTTTATTATCAAAATAATTATTAACGCTTGGCATAATTTTCCTTAATTGACTGTTGGTTGATATTTTAAAAATTTCTTTATGGTCTAGCTTTACAGTCCAGCCTTAAGACTCGCTTCGATAAATTGATCAAGGTCACCATCGAGCACCGCGCCGGTATTAAAGGTTTCAACGCCCGTACGCAAGTCTTTAATACGTGAGTCATCGAGTACGTAAGAGCGAATTTGACTGCCCCAACCGACATCAGACTTACCATCTTCAACCGCTTGCTGGGATTCCATCCGTTTTTGCATCTCAAGCTCATAAAGCTTGGCGCGTAACAACTTCATCGCTGTGGCTTTATTACCATGTTGGCTACGCTCGTTTTGACAAGTGACCACAACGCCAGTCGGTTCGTGAGTAATACGCACCGCTGAATCGGTGGTGTTCACGTGCTGACCACCTGCGCCCGATGAACGATAAGTATCAATACGCAAATCAGCTGGATTGATATCAATCTCGATATTATCATCAATTTCAGGCGATACAAAAACGGCAGCAAATGAGGTATGACGACCGTTATTACTGTCAAACGGTGATTTACGGACTAAGCGATGCACGCCAATTTCAGTCCGTAACCAACCAAAGGCATAATCGCCTTTAATTTCAATGGTTGCCGATTTTATACCAGCGACACCGCCAGCAGACACCTCGATAACGTCCACTTTAAAGCCATGCGCTTCTGCCCAACGTGTATACATACGCAGCAGCATCTCTGCCCAATCTTGTGCCTCGGTACCGCCACTGCCTGACTGGATGTCCAAATAGCAATTATTTGGGTCCATCTCGCCACTAAACATCCGGCGGAACTCTAAATCAGCAACGCGCTTCTCCGCATCGTCCAGTTCGGCTTGTACATCCGCCAGCAGTGATTCATCTTCTTCCTCAACTGCTAGTTCTAACATCGCCGAGGCATCTGCTAAAGTAGTCTCAAGCGAAACGACGACGTCGATGACACCATCAAGCTGGCTTTTTTCTTTATTAATCTTAGTCGCACGCTCTGGATCATTCCATAGCTCGGGGTTTTCTAATTCTAAATTGACTTCTTCTAAGCGTTCTTGCTTGCCATCGAAGTCAAAGATACCTCCGAAGGTCCTGCCCACGCTCAGATAAATCTTTGATTTGTTCTTGGTAAGGATTAATTTCCATAAAGGTTCCTATTTTTACGATAAATATCTAACGAATACGGCGCTATTTTAAAGGAGATTGATGATAAATAGTTGGCTAATTATGACTGGCCTTACCTTTAAGCACTTCAAACCGCCTGAATTGACCAGTCTTCAACTGCCCAGCGATGTGCGAGTGCATGCGCATGTAGCGCATCATCGGGCGACACACAGATAGCCACATCCGCCCATTCTAATAATGGAATATCATTTTTAGAATCTGAATAGGCATAGGTTTTATCAAAGGTAGTACCTACTGATTGCTGCTTATCCAGCCATTTATTTAGATGGTAAATTTTACCTTCCTTAAAGTTTGGTTGATCCGTTAGTTTGCCAGTATAGCGCTCGTTTCTTATCTCGAGAGGGGTCGATAAAACATTGGCATCTTCAATACCAAAACGCTTCGCAATAGCTGATACCACAAAGTTGTTTGTCGCAGAAATTATCACCACTTCATGACCCTTCTCAACGTGATGACAGAGCACCTCCATGGCTTTTGGGCGAATGTGCGGCTCGATTTCAGTCTTAATATAGTCTTCGCGTAGCTCATGCAGTCTAGCCATCGGTAAGCTACTTAAAAATTGCGCGACAAATTCATTATATTCGGTCGCATCAAGCGTACCTTCGATATAATCTTGATAAAACTTTTGATTGGCGGTGCGGTATTCAGCTTCGTCAACGAGATTATGCTTGACGATATATTCGCCCCAGAGATAATCGCTATCGACGTCGAGCAAAGTATGATCTAAATCAAAGAGTGCCAACTCTTTTGGTGCATGTCCTGCTTGTGTTGCCTGCATAATGGAACCTTATTTTTTATTTATTAAAAGAATAATTTTTTGAATGTAAAATATTTCAGAAAAATATCGGATATAAAACGTGCTGCATCATTCCCTATAAGCCTACTGTTTACCAAACAAATTTATGCTAACTTATTTACTTTAATGTCTCATTAGCTTATCTTTAGCCTGCTTGATAATAACAATAGAGAACTTTATGAAAGCGCCTGATGATAAAACCGTTTTGTCTAATAGACCGCGACGTCCTGCCCGCTCAATCAGAGAAATCAGACGACGGCAATTAGGCAAAAGCTACCAATCGCCTTTAGAGCGTCTGCTTTATGCACTGTTAAACGCGCTATTATATGGTTTTGGCGGCTTACTTATCGACCTTGCGATTGTTGTTATTCGCTCAATTGCCGGTATGGGTAATGGCGAGATATTCTGGCTATTTACCCCGTTTATGCTAGTTTTGGGGGCGTTAACAGGCTTTATCGTCGGTAAAAGCGCTGGTGCTGAAAGCGTCAATGCCTTAAATATCGACGATACGGGTAATAATCATTATCTTAGTGACCATTCTATACGCCATGATATCTTTCGCGGTCTGATTATTGGCATTATCATTTTTGCCATCATTTGGCTGATCATGATGCTAATGGCATAACAACCATTTGTATAGAAAGCGACTCAATGTCAAAAACAATATTAAACACCCTAAAAACTCATAAAAAGGATTGCTTACTTTAAAGCCATCCTTTTTTTATTATAAAACTCTTATTACTACTGTATTAATTAATCTGGCATGGCTATTTCTGTTAAGCCAGTTTTAAACTTTTGACAACGTTCCGCATAGTGCATTGCCGACAGTTTTAACATTGCCGCTTGCTCATCTGTCAAAGTTTTGACCACTTTTGCCGGCGCGCCCATCACTAGCGAATTGTCTGGAATCTCTTTACCTTCGGTGACCAAAGCTTTGGCACCAATGATACAGTTTTTACCGATTTTGGCATTGTTCAATACCACCGCGCCAATACCAATTAAGCTGTTATCACCAACTTCGCAGCCATGCAGCATCGCTAAATGTCCAATGGTGACATAATTACCAATTTTTACCTCAATGCCTGCATCGGTATGAATGACGCTGTTTTCTTGCACGTTACTATAATCGCCAATATGAATGCGCTCATTGTCACCGCGAATCACTGCCCCAAACCATACGTTGGCTTTATGACCCAAATACACATCGCCTATCACGCGAGCGGTATCTGCTACCCAACCGTTAAATGGTACTGCAAACTCTGGCGCTTTGTCTAAATATTGATAAATCATAATCCATCCTTAGTTGTTATTTTTATACAAGTTTATACATGGTGAAAAGTGTGTCGTAAAGAATGATAGCGTTAAAATCATGTCATAAATAAATATGATCTAAAGCGTGATAGTTGTAAAGAATGACAAAAACTTTATAGTATAATGCTGCCGATAAACAGAGCCGCTAATTAATAGAGCAATTAGCATTTAGAATAAAGCCGTATGCCATTTATCAATATAAAATGACCAGAATATTTTATACGGATAATTAACGCTCACCAACCCTCTTTAGGATCGCAGCAATGATCAGCAAACAATACGCCCCTATCATTTTATTATCGACCAGCTTGATGGTTGCCATCCCTGCCCACGCAGAAAGCAGCTCTACTACCAAGGTAGGCGATGTGCTCGCCTTTGCGATACCGGCAGCTGCTTACGGTAGCACTTATTATATGGATGATAAAGAGGGTCGTCAGCAATTTTACTATTCATTTGCGACCAACATTGCTGCGACACAAGTGCTAAAGTCAGTGATAGATAAAGAGCGCCCCAACGGTCGTGATGAGGACTCCTTCCCTTCTGGTCATACTTCAGTGGCATTTCAGGGTGCCAGCTTTATTCATAAACGCTATGGTTTAGAATATAGCATTCCTGCTTATATTGGTGCAGGATTTGTGGCATATAGCCGCGTTGAGGCCGATGAGCATGATGTGACTGATGTTCTGGCGGGCGCTGCCTTAGGTATTGCCAGCAGTATGTATTTAACCAAAAGCTATTATGACGACCAACTGCATATCGCTACCAATTTATCACCCGACTATTACGGCGTATCGGTGCATTATAATTTTTAACGATCGGTTATTTATCTGAATTAACGACGGGGCTGATTTAATAAAGTGACAGTATTGGTCTTAAGACGTGTACTTATCTTAAAATGGCGCTAAATATAGATCGAAAAATAACAGACGAGAGAAGGTGCTAGCCCTTAACGCAAAACTCTAGTATAATGCGCAAAATCTGTGCCAAAGCGAGCGGACATGATGTAAGTTACTTATTCACCCCTTAGTGAATCCTGTACCTTTTCATCGATGATGTCTTCTCGCTTTTTTGTGGAAAAAATTTGGCTTTAACACTTTTTTATCATTATTTAACAGCCGTTAGATAGAGATTAAAACGCACTTTAGAGCAAGTTTTTACCATAAAACATCATGGCACTCACCAATAACAGCGGAGGCAACCCTTGAATTCATCGACAGAAATACAAGCAATTTTGGCACTAGCAGACGGTACGATTTTTCGCGGTTTGAGTATCGGTAGTCTTGGTCATCGTGTCGGTGAGGTGGTATTTAATACAGCCATGACAGGGTATCAAGAAATCCTAACTGACCCAAGTTATGCGCGTCAGCTAGTGACGCTTACCTACCCGCACATTGGCAATACTGGTACCAACGCTGAAGATGTCGAGTCTGGTAACGGTCATCAAGTGTGGGCTGACGGTCTTATTATCCGCGATGCAACGATGGTCACTTCAAACTTCCGCAACTCTCAATCATTGAGTGATTATCTACAGAGCCATGATACGGTCGCTATTGCTGATATTGATACCCGTCAATTGACCCGCCTACTACGTGATAAAGGCGCACAAAACGGTTGTATTATGACGGCTTCTAATGGCGAGACTATCAGCCATGATGACGAGCAGCAAGCAATTAAATTGGCGCAAGAATTTGCTGGTATCGAAGGGATGGACTTGGCAAAAGAATGCTGTACACCGACGACGTTTGAATGGACAGCCGGTAGCTGGGATTTATCAGACACTCTACTGAACCGTAATGTAGCTGGTAGCCATGATAGCGGTACGGGTGGCTTCTTCAAGCATTTGGGTACGCATGTCGAAGCAAAATATAACGTGGTCGCCTATGACTTTGGTAGCAAAACCAATATCCTACGTATGCTTGTTGACCGCGGTTGTCATGTAACCGTCGTACCAGCGCAAACACCTATCGCAGATGTGTTAGCAATGAATCCAGACGGCATTTTCTTATCAAACGGCCCTGGCGATCCTGCTGCCTGTGACTATGCCATCGACGCGGTACGTCATATCATTGAAGAAACGGACATTCCAACTTTTGGCATCTGCCTAGGCCATCAGCTGATTGGTCTTGCCAGCGGTGCAAATACCATCAAAATGAAAACCGGTCATCATGGTGCTAACCATCCCGTACAAGATTTGGCCACGGGTACCGTTATGATTACCAGTCAAAACCATGGTTTCGCGGTTGATGAAGACACGCTGCCTGCCAACGTCAAACCTACTCATCGCTCATTATTTGATGGTACCAACCAAGGGATTGAGCTGACCAATAAGCCAGTCTTTAGCTTCCAAGGTCACCCAGAAGCAAGCCCTGGGCCGCACGATGCCGCGCCACTGTTCGATAAGTTTGCAGAGATGATGGCAGCCGCTAAAGCTTAAACTATCGATAATTAACAGCAAGCAAAATAAAAAGTATAAAGCTTGAAGCACAGACAGTGTTTCAAGCTACTCCAGACCAAACACGATAAGCGTTATTGAAAATACAGATTAATCAAAATATCACCCAAACGAAGGTAGCCTTAACTATGCCAAAACGTACCGACATAAAAAGTATTCTTATCATAGGCGCAGGTCCTATCGTCATCGGTCAAGCGTGTGAGTTTGACTATTCAGGCGCTCAAGCCTGTAAAGCACTAAAAGAAGAAGGCTACCGCGTCATATTGGTCAACTCAAACCCTGCGACCATCATGACCGACCCTGCCATGGCTGATGCGACTTATATTGAGCCGATCACTTGGCAGACGGTTGAGCAAATTATCGCTAAAGAACGTCCTGATGCTATCCTGCCAACGATGGGCGGACAGACGGCGCTGAACTGTGCCTTAGAACTAGATAAGCATGGTGTATTGACCAAGTATAACTGCGAGCTGATTGGTGCAACCAAAGACTCGATTGAGATGGCAGAAGACCGTAACTTGTTCGATAAAGCGATGAAACGTATCGGTCTTGAATGTCCTCGCGCTGAAACCGCTGAAACCATGGAAGAAGCCTTTGCAACCCAAGAAAAAATGGGTTATCCATGTATCATTCGTCCCTCATTTACGATGGGTGGTTCGGGCGGCGGTATCGCTTATAACCGCGACGAGTTTATCGAGATTTGTGAGCGCGGCTTTGATTTATCACCAAACCATCAATTGCTAATCGATGAATCGTTAATCGGTTGGAAAGAATACGAGATGGAAGTGGTACGTGACAAAAATGACAACTGCATTATCATCTGTGCGATTGAGAACTTTGACCCAATGGGCGTACATACTGGCGACTCAATCACGGTTGCACCAGCACAAACGCTGACCGATAAAGAATATCAAATCATGCGTAATGCTTCATTGGCCGTACTGCGTGAGATTGGTGTAGAAACGGGTGGCTCAAACGTGCAGTTCGGTATCAACCCTGACACTGGTCGCATGGTCGTCATCGAGATGAACCCACGCGTATCACGCTCATCAGCACTGGCATCAAAAGCCACTGGCTTCCCGATTGCTAAAATCGCTGCCAAACTAGCGATTGGTTACACGCTTGATGAATTGCAAAATGACATTACAGGTGGCAAAACGCCAGCGAGCTTTGAGCCTGCGCTTGATTATGTCGTGACCAAGATTCCACGTTTTAACTTTGAAAAATTTCCACAAGCGGATAACGTGCTATCAACCCAAATGAAATCGGTTGGTGAAGTGATGGCGATTGGTCGTAACTTTCAAGAATCGATGCAAAAAGCGCTGCGCGGCATGGAAACCGGCAATGATGGTTTTGATGAGCAAATTGACTTATCAAAAGTGAGCATTGAAAAGGCACGTAGCGAAATTAATAATCGCTTAACTATTCCAACGCCTGAACGTATTTATTATATTGCAGATGCTTTCCGTATTGGCATGAGTGTCGATGAAGTGTTTAACTTAACCAAAATCGACCCATGGTTTTTGGTACAAATTGAAGATATCGTCAAAACCGAAGCGCAAGTTAAAGCCTTAGGTTTTGGTGGTTTAACTGAAAAGAACTTACGCGGCTTTAAGCGTAAAGGCTTATCAGATTTGCGTTTGGCGAAACTGCTTGGTGTCTCACAAAAGCAGCTACGTACTAAGCGTTGGGATTTAAACGTTTATCCAGTATATAAGCGTGTCGATACCTGTGCCGCAGAATTTGCCACCAGTACTGCTTATATGTACTCAACGTACGACAGCGAATGTGAAGCCAATCCAACGAATAACAAGAAAATCATGGTCATCGGTGGCGGTCCTAACCGTATTGGTCAAGGTATCGAGTTTGACTATTGCTGTGTACATGCTGCGCTTGCGATGCGCGAAGACGGCTACGAGACCATCATGGTTAACTGTAACCCTGAAACCGTTTCGACCGATTACGATACTTCTGATCGTCTCTACTTTGAGCCAATCACGCTTGAAGACGTGTTAGAAATTGTCCGTATCGAAAATCCTGATGGCGTGATTGTGCAGTTCGGTGGTCAAACGCCATTGAAACTAGCCCGCGCCCTAGAAGCTGCTGGCGTCAAAATCATTGGTACCAGTCCTGATGCGATTGACCGCGCTGAAGACCGCGAACGCTTCCAACATATGATTCAGCAATTGAATCTTATTCAACCAACCAATGCCTTAGCCACCAGCTTAGAAGATGGTTTGGTCAAAGCAAAAGACGTTGGTTATCCATTAGTTGTACGCCCATCTTACGTACTTGGTGGTCGCGCGATGGAGATTGTCTATAACGAAGATGAGCTAAGACATTACCTGCGTACCGCCGTACAAGCTTCAAATGAAGCGCCAGTATTGCTCGATCGCTTCTTAGATGATGCCATTGAAGTCGATGTCGATTGTGTTAGCGACGGCACAGACGTGGTGATTGGCGGTATCATGCAGCATATCGAACAAGCGGGCGTACACTCTGGTGACTCAGCCTGTTCACTGCCGCCTTACTCATTATCTGATGAGCTGTGTGATGTGATGCGCGCGCAAACCGTCGCCATGGCAAAAGAGCTTGGCGTTATTGGTCTGATGAATGTCCAGTTTGCGGTAAAAGGTGAAACGGTTTATATTTTAGAAGTTAACCCACGTGCTGCGCGTACCGTGCCGTTTGTCTCTAAATGTATTGGTACTTCTTTAGCGCAAATCGCAGCTCGCTGTATGGCTGGCACGTCATTGAAAGACCAAGGTTTTACTACCGAGATTGTTCCTGCATTTTTCGCGGTAAAAGAAGCGGTATTCCCATTTGCTAAATTCCCTGGTGTTGATCCAATCTTGAGCCCTGAGATGAAATCAACCGGTGAAGTCATGGGCGTAGGTAAAACCTTTGGCGAAGCATTCTACAAAGCGGTTATCGGTAGTAATGAGCGTCTGCCAGGTCTGCCAACTGAGGGCGAAACCAAAACTGTCTTTATCTCAGTACGTGATAGCGATAAAGAACAAGTTGCCCCTATTGCCCGCCAACTTATCGACTATGGCTTTAAAATCGTTGCGACTGCTGGTACGCAAAAAGTGCTTGCTGAGAATGGTATTGAGTGCAAACAAATCAATAAGGTCACTGAAGGTCGCCCGCATATCGTCGATGCCTTGAAAAATGGTAAAATCGACCTTATTATCAATACCACTGAGGGCAAACAGGCCCAAGAGGATTCATTCTCTATCCGCCGTAGTGCTCTACAAGGTAAAGTGTTTTATGTGACGACCCTAGGGGCGGCAGATGCGGTTTGTAAATCTTATGCTATTGACTTACCATTTGATGTGTATAAGCTACAAGATTTGCATGAACAAGCAAAGACTATCGCTTAGCTCTATTGACTTGGCAGCATAATTTCAGTAGATTAAGCATAATTGCACCGCTTGTTTAATAGCTGATGCAAAACGTGTTATCGATATTCATATAACAGTAGTGCTTAAAAAACGTACTGCTTAGAAAAGAAGTGCTTTAAAAAATTAGTACTTTAAAAAAACAAAGTTTTAAAAAGACAGACCTAAAAAGCATAGTGGCTAAACTGCGACTATGCTTTTTATTACGTAAGGTTAATGTGCATTATCTAGCAGTGTATATACGTTCATAGATAAGCGCACATTTACTGATGACGCCGTCTAAAAATCATTCTTTTTATATATTCACATACTCATTGCAACAACACTGACACCATCTCACTATTCACTAGGAGTAGGAGATGGTGTGGTGTTATTGGTTTAAGGAAAAAACATGCAACGTTATCCCATGACTCCGCAAGGACATGCGGCTCTAGAAGCCGAATTAAAACAGTTAAAAAGTGTCGACCGTCCACGTATCACCGCTTCTATTGCTGAAGCCCGTGAACACGGCGATTTAAAAGAAAACGCTGAATATCATGCCGCTCGCGAACAACAAGGTTTTTGTGAAGCGCGTATCCGTGATATCGAAGCCAAACTTGGCGGCGCGCAAGTGATTGACCCGACGACGTTACCAAAGGATGGCCGTGTTATATTCGGTGTTAGTGTCGTTATCGAAAACATGAACACCGAAGAAGAAAAACAATACAAAATCGTTGGTGATGACGAAGCGGATTTTAAAGCCGGTAAAATCTCAGTCAACTCGCCTATCGCGCGTGGTCTGATTGGTAAATCTGAAGGCGACGAAGCTCGTATTGAAACACCAAAAGGCGTGGTCGAATACGAAATCATGAAAGTTATTTATGATTAATCTGGTTGGCTTTTATAGTGATTAAAATAGTAGTTTTCTTAAGAAATATATAAAGCAAAGCACACAAAAAGTTATTGTTTATAGGAGAGCAGTTACACAACGCTGCTTTTCTACTCAATTCGTTTTAGCGCATAATTGTTGAGTTGAAATGGCTAAATAATTGGGCGCATGGCACATACTTAGCTATTCATTAAAATAATGACGGATAAATTGGTTATTTAATAGTTTGATAACACGCCTCGATAGATAGCTTATATCTTTTGGCTGTTTCTGACTATTATCAGTACTGCTACCCTCGTTGATCTGCTCTATAGAGTCAATTAACGAGGGTATTTTTATCTAAGTGTTTGTCATTTTTGTTTTACTTATTATAACTTTAAAGGACTTTATTATGACTACTACTATTCATCGTTCATCAGGTAGCATGCAAAAAACAACGACATTTACCGCAGTATCAGCACTGTTGGCAGGCGCAGTGATGTCTATCGCCACAGCCAATGCCGCGCCTGAGATAGCGGTTAGCTCGTCTGTTGGTAGCACGACGGTGGTCGAGCAGTATTCTGATGGTAAAACCGCGGTCATCACCGCAACGCCTAATAGCATTACCATGCAAGATGGCATGCCGTTTTCGGTGACACAAGTGACCAATGTTCCGCGCTATACGGTTCGCCAAGTCGCCAGTAACGGTGTTAGCAATAAGGTCGTTACCCAAGGCAGTGCCACGGTTACGAGCGTGCCTGTGACCAACCAGATGACCAATCAAACCAGCAGAGTAGATGTCATAGCCGTGCCAATGACTAGCGTGACCGAAGTCTTGCCTGTGATGACAGCTACCCAATTGCCAGTCATCAATACGCCAACGACGACCATAGTGACTAACCAACCGGCAACGACGCAAATCGTATCTACCTCTTTAGACGCTCTGCAACTGGTCCCAACGTTTAGCACCCCTGGTGTGGTCAATGCACAAACCAAAGTCATGAAGATATTAAAAAACAAAGATGGTCGCGAAGTAGCCGTACCAGCCAATCATATCGCGCCTGGCGACATCATCGAATATCACACCACTTATACCAATACCACAGCGCAGCCTGTTACTGATATCAATGCGATGGTGTCATTACCAAACGGCGTGCAACTGGTATCATTAAACAGTCCATTGCCAACGCTTGCCACCACTGGCGGCGACAGCTATCAAACTATCCAACAAGTTGGCAATACTGTAGTCATCACAGAAAACTATTCTGGACTAAAATGGAACTTGGTTGACCTTCCTGCTAACGCACCGCAAACGGTGGTTATACGTGCGAAAGTTCAATAATAGTTATCTTGTATAAAAAATATCTGCTGAATAACTACTCTAAAAGTCCTGCTAATGCAGGGCTTTTTTGTTTATAGATAATATAAACAACTAACCTATTTTTGATAGTAACTTTTCGGCAGTAATTCTTCAGCTATAACTTCTCGATAATAAACTACTGTCACCTAACGACACTATCTGTCGTATTGTTCTTGAAATTCTCCACTACTTACAATGACTTAATGCCAATTTTGTTAAAATAGTCGTTCATTAATGCATTGGTAAATACCGCTCATGGCAACCATCAATTATGAACGACTGCAAGGCAAGCTTAATATCTTAGCGGACGCTGCTAAGTATGATGTTTCTTGTTCATCCTCCGCTGGTACTCGAAAAAACCAAGGCGGTGGCCTTGGCGATGCCTCAGCAACCGGTATTTGTCACAGCTATACCGAAGATGGTCGCTGCGTTAGTTTACTCAAAATTCTACTGACCAATCACTGTATTTACGACTGTGCTTATTGTACCTCACGCAAAACTAATGACACTCCGCGCGCCGCTTTTAGTGTCGAAGAAGTCGTCGATTTAACCATGCAGTTTTATCGTCGCAACTATATCGAAGGGCTATTTTTAAGCTCGGGTATTTTTAAAAGTGGCGATTATACGATGGAGCGCTTGGTCGAGGTTGCCAAGATATTGCGTACCCGTGAGCGTTTTAATGGTTATATTCATTTAAAAACTATTCCCGGTGCATCAAAAGAATTGTTGTTAGAAGCTGGTCTTTATGCTGACCGCTTAAGCGTTAATATTGAAATTCCAACTAAATCAGGATTGGCTTTACTAGCACCAGAAAAATCACATGAGCAACTAAAAGCACCGATGAAAACGGTCAAAGAAGAAATCATCACGATTCGTGAGAGCCGTAAAACCCATAAAAAAGCGCCGAAATTTGTGCCAGCAGGTCAGACCAGTCAAATGATCGTTGGCGCTAGTAATGAAACGGACTTGCAAGTGATTCAGTTATCGAATCATTTTTATAAGCAATATGATCTTAAGCGCGTTTACTATTCTGGCTATGTACCAATGTTATCTGACAGTCGCCTGCCAGCTATCGGTACACCTGTCCCTATGATACGTGAAAATCGTCTGTATCAAGCGGATTGGCTGATGCGTTTTTATGGCTTTGGCGCGCACGAAATCGTCGAGCCAGATTCGCCATTTCTAGACTTGGATTGCGACCCGAAACTTGCTTGGGCAATCCGCCATCGCGAGCATTTTCCGGTTAATATTCAAACCGCCACTTACGAGATGATTGTGCGTATTCCCGGTATCGGTACCAAAACCGCTAAAAAGATAGTTAAGGCACGCAAGTTTAATCAGTTGACGCTTTATCACTTGAAGAAAATGGGTGCGGCGGTTAATCGCGCCAAATACTTTATCGCAACGACGGGTAAAAACGAACATCTTGCCCATTTAACGCGTGACAACTTCCGTCAATACGTAATGGCACAAACGCAGACCAAATATAAAGATCAACGCAGTGGGCAGTTGGCGCTGTTTTAGTCAGCATGATTTTGATTAGCATGGTGTTAATGAGTACGGTTTTAATTACCGCTATTTTAAGTAGGAACATAAATGTCACAACTGATGCAAAGTCATGACTATATTGTCGGTCAATTAACGCCCAGTATTGTGCTTTATGAGCCCAGTTTTGAAGGTTGGCTTAGTGCGGTATTTTATGTCTATGCTAATAAGTTACAGGACGATGAATCCTTACAGCTAATTGCTCAAGACTGCTATGTACCTTCATTAATCTCACAATCGACCAGTGTTGCAACTGATGAAGACAAAGCCGAACGCGTATTAGTAAAGCTTAATCAGCTATTAGGTCGATCGGGTATGCGCAATATTCTGTGGGGATTTTTATCAGAAAAAGACAATATCGGCACGACTTTATTTCAGGTGGTTAAATATGCCATTGACTATCCTAGCCGCCATATTATGGATGATTTGGGTAACCTAAACGTCTTAGAGTTGGTACAAACCGTCAAGTCTGTCGGTCGAGAAAAGCACCGTATGGAAGCTTTTGTGCGCTTTGAGCATACGACTGATGATATTTATTTTGCGCGCGTTGAGCCTGATTTTAATGTATTGCCATTAATTGGCGAGCATTTTCGTCAGCGTTATCAAGATCAGCATTGGGCGATTTATGATTTGACTCGTAATTATGGTATTTATTATGACAAAAGCCAAAGCACGCCCAAGCGCCCCGCTGCCCTGCAAACGATTACTGACCTTGATGATGCGGTACTGCGCAATCCTGCCAGCATTCATAGCGAAGATGAGCAGCGCTATCAGAAATTCTGGCAAGGGTACTTTACCAACGTCAATATCAAAGAGCGTAAAAACCCACGTCTGCATAAGCAGTACCTACCGCAGCGCTATTGGAAATACTTAAGTGAGAAGCAAGTACAACCAAATGCTGAACATCTACAAAAACGTCGCTAGCTTTTTAAGATTGATACTAAGTTAACTGTCATTAAATGATTGCTTTTAGCTAAAAAAAGCATGGCAAATTTGACCTTATCTTTTTATCTTGGTGGTTGAGTTTTCAGCACTTTTAACTGACAATAGCAGCTTGATATCTTATTCGGTGACCAACGCTATTATGAAAGTTATGCGCTTACTGTCGTCTTTAAAGCATGATGAATCCGAGCGCGGTATTTTTCATCTGGGACGCGCTTTGGCTAAAAACGAGCATACTTCTATCATTATCTCCAGCGCTGATGAAGAAAACGACTTGGTCAAACGCCTAAAGCGTGACGGCAATATTTACCATCAGCTTTATATGAATAAGAAATCTTGGCTGTCACTGCTACAAGTTGCGCCGCTGCGTCGCTTGATTGAAAAATATGACCCTGATGTCATTCATGTGCATTCGCGCACACCTGCATGGGTACTACATTTAGCACTGCGCCGAGCGCGCGTCAAGCGTCGACCAAAACTGGTCTCGACCATGTATGGCTTTTATCCCATTAATAAATACTCGCAAGCGCTACTCGATGTCGATACCATAATCACGGTCTCTGATAGCGTCACCAATTATCTAAAAAAAGGCCTGCGCCGTGAGGAGCTAGAACCCAAAGTCATTAAACGCATCTATCGCGGTGTCGATACCCGCCGCTACCCATATCGACACAACCCTTCTGTTTATTGGTTGCGGCATACGTTTGCCGAATATCCTGAGCTTGAACATAAAAAATGGCTGGTTTTTCCGACTATCATTGGCAATGAATATGGGCAAGAATGGCTGATTGATATTTTGGGTAATCTACAAGGACAATTTCCCAATATCCATGTCATTATTATGGATGAAGATTATCGCGAGGGTGATGTGGCGCATGAAGACTTCCGCCAACGTAGCAATACGCTTGGGCTTTCTGAGCATATAACCTATGTCGGTAGCAAACGTAATGACATGCGCGAATGGCTGTCAGCTGCTAATATCGTCATGGCGCTAGCCAACGAACCCGAATCGATTGGTATCAATGCCTTACAAGCCATCCATTTAGGTACGCCTGTGATTGGCTGGGATCAAGCGGCATTTAGCGAGATTTTACAGCCACTCTATCCGCAAGGATTGGTGAAAAAATATAATGCTAAAGCGCTCTGTAAAGCGGTACGCAACCAGCTAGAGAGTGTCACGCGCCCTGAGATGACCAACAAATTCACCATGCGTGAGATGATTGACGAAACTCTCGCCGTGTATCGAGGTTTATATGACCAGTCGCTTGCAGAAGAACAAGCACAGGCAGATGCAGCAGCGGTTAAAAGAATTAAAAAGAGTCTGAAACCGACGCTAAAACCTTTTGATAAACTCTCTGAGCGCTTGGTCACTCCAGAGCCTGCAACAGCCGTTAATCTCAAAAAGAATAAAACGATTGAGCATAATAATCGTGCTATGAAACCTGGCAATGAAGTGGTGGAAAATAAACATAGTATAATTTTAAAGGATAAAAAACTGGATACTGAAGCCTTAGATAAGCAGTCTTTAGATCAGGATTCTTTGAAGAGTAATAGGTTAGACTAAAATTAGCTAATAATATTGAAACCTACTTATGGCTTTTCATCTTCAAAAAATGGGATTCATATTACTGAATCCCATTTATGGTTTTATAAAAATAAAAAAAATATGAACCTCGACAATTAACTAATGTCAGAACACCAGTATTTGATGGTTATATATTCTTCAATACCATATTTTGATCCTTCACGGCCAAAGCCAGATTGCTTGACGCCACCAAACGGTGCTACTGCAGTCGATATCAAACCAGTATTGTGCCCGACAATGCCATACTCTAAGGCTTCTGTTACCCGCCAAGAGCGTGCATAGTCTCTACTATAAAAATAAGCGGCTAAACCAAAAATGGTATCATTAGCCTTCTTGATGGCCTCTGCTTCATCTTCAAAAGTAAATATCGTAGCAACAGGACCAAATATCTCCTCTTGTGCGATATCCATATCAGATGTCAAATTAGTCAATACGGTTGGATTAAAGCTTAGCTTTGAGGCATCATTAGGATCGCCGCCAGTAATGACTTTAGCGCCTTTGTCAGTAGCATCTTTAAGTAGGTTTTGGACTTTCTTCAAACCATCTTCGTTGATTAAAGGCCCAATATCGACGCCTTTATTCATACCGTTACCAACTTTAAGCGCTTTTACTTTTTTGGTAAAGATGTCCAAAAACTTATCTTTGATGCTTGCTTGTACATAAGTGCGATTGGCACAGACACAAGTTTGACCGGCATTACGGAATTTAGAGACGATAAGGCCTTCTGCTGCCGCTTCCAGATCGGCATCTTCAAACACAATAAAAGGTGCATTGCCACCAAGCTCTAATGATAGCTTTTTGATGGTCGGTGCGCACTGTGCCATTAAAGTACGACCGACCTCGGTGGAACCAGTGAAGGATAGTTTTTTAACGCGCTCATCACTGGTCAAAACCTCACCGATGACCGACGATTTACCAGTTACCACTTGAATAACACCTGCAGGAATGCCTGCTTGCTCAGCCAATACGCCAAGTGCTAAAGCAGAAAAAGGCGTTTCGGTCGCAGGTTTAATAATAACGGTACAGCCTGCTGCAAGCGCTGGAGCAACTTTACGGGTGATCATCGCCGCGGGGAAATTCCATGGCGTAATAATGGCGCAGACTCCAATAGGCTGCTTAATAATTACGTGGCGCAAATTTGCATTGGTTGCGGGTATAACATCGCCATAAACGCGCTTCCCTTCTTCGGCAAACCAGCGGATAAAGCTATTAGCATAATCAATCTCACCGCGCGACTCGGTTAAGGGCTTACCTTGCTCAGTAGTCATAAGCACCGCTAAATCTTCGCGATTGTCATCAATGAGATCTGCCCATTTTTGCAATAGCTCGCCGCGTTCATGTGCAGTTTTGGCAGCCCAAGAACCTTGCTTTTCATTGGAATAAGCAACGGCATCTAAGATATCTTGCTCCGTCAAACTCGGAATCGTACCAATAACTTCGCCGTTAAAGGGGTTTTGCACATCGATAGTTTCACCATCGCTGGAATCTTTCCAACTGCCTTTTATTAAACATTGTTGCTTGATTAAATTTTGATTGGATAATTTCACATGACTAGCCATTATTATTGTCCTTATTTTATTTATTGCTTGTATATCATCATGGGTACGATAATAGCTGCTATAAAAGCTAAAACTCTATCTTGTACTTTATACGTCACACATCTAACTATTATAAAAAACATAAAACCGACTAGCCACCCTTACTCACACTTCTCTCACCATTTCATGGGTAATACAACCAGTTCACAACATAAGAAATACCTTTTATATAAGGTAAGCGGCTATTAACCTGTAATAAGAACTAAAAGAACGCTTGAATCCCTGTCTGCGCGCGACCTAAGATGAGGGCGTGAATATCGTGCGTGCCTTCATAAGTATTGACTGCCTCTAAGTTCATCACATGACGGATAATGTGGAACTCATCAGAGATACCATTGCCACCATGCATATCACGAGCAATACGTGCGATATCTAGCGCTTTACCACAGTTATTACGTTTAATAAGTGAGATCATTTCAGGAGCTGCATTATCTGCATCCATCAGACGACCAACACGTAGCGCTGCTTGCAGACCCAAGGTGATTTCTGTTTGCATATTGGCGAGCTTCAATTGTACGAGCTGCGTTGCGGCAAGTGGACGACCAAATTGCTTACGATCTAGCGTGTATTGACGGGCAGCTTTCCAGCAGAATTCAGCCGCACCCATTGAACCCCATGCGATACCGTAACGCGCTTTATTTAAGCAACCAAATGGCCCTTTGAGTCCACGGATATCTGGGAAAGCATTGGCCTCAGGGACAAATACTTTATCCATCACAATCTCTCCCGTGACTGAAGCACGCAGTGAAAACTTACCTTCAATCTTCGGCGCTGATAAACCTTTCATACCTTTATCTAAAATAAAACCGCGAATCTCATCGGCATCGTCTTTTGCCCAAACGACAAACACATCAGCGATAGGACTGTTGGTAATCCACATCTTATTACCCGTCAGCTCATAACCGCCATCAACCGCACGTGCACGGGTCAACATCGAGGCAGGATCTGACCCTGAATCTGGCTCAGTCAAACCAAAGCAGCCGACGTACTCACCTGTGGCAAGCTTAGGCAGATATCTCTCTCTTTGCTCTTCGGTGCCGTACGCCCAGATAGGATGCATGACCAAGCTTGATTGCACGCTCATCGCCGAACGATAACCTGAATCCACCGCTTCGACTTCTTTGGCTATCAAACCGTAAGCAACACTAGATAAACCAGCACAGCCATAACCTTCAATCGTTACGCCAAGTAAGCCCATCTCACCCATCTGACGCATGATATTACGGTCAAATTTCTCGTTACGATTCGCTTCAATAATACCAGGCATGAGCTCTTTTTGAAAAAACTGACGGGCGCTATCGGTTACCATGCGCTCTTCGTCAGTCAGCTGATCGCGTAATAAAAACGGATCTTCCCAATCAAAACGTGGGCTAGTAGATTTTGCCATGCGGAGCTCCTTGGTGTCAGTCATCCTGACCGACGAGTAGTGATTAATGAAGAAATTGACTGCACAGATGATTGACTTACTAATTCTGCTTTGCGAAACTTAGTTTCATAATTTAAATCTATTTAAACAAAGTTTTACGGCGCTGTAAACTTTATCAGCCCTGCCATTACTGGATCGAATCAATACAGTCCTTGAGCAAAGTATAGCCCTGCTCGTCTATCGGTCAATTTGCAAGTTGGCTCAGCTGTACCTGTCACACGAACCGCTATTTGACGCGCTTTTTATGCGGTTAGCTCGCTAACGAGACAGGCTGTTATTAGAAATAATCTACAAGAACATTTATCCAAAGAAGAGTATAACCGCGCGCAATCTGCTCTCTCTAACGCCGCAGAACATTATCAAGCGTATGGTTATACAGTATCAGATGGTGAGTTTTCTACTGACATATTGGCAGTGGCCGTTGATGTTTTTGATGTTGCGACTGGGCAATATGCATATTCGCTCAATGCCAGTGTGCCAAGTGCTAACTGAAAAAGCGATGACTATACGGCGATGATTGTGCCAAAACTGCAAGCGTTGGCTGGAAGGATTGGCAGTGGGGTTTAGAGAGAAAGTACTATAGATTACTGTCTCAAACTAGCTTGCTCTCAGTAAGATTAATCAGATAAATAATCCTGAGCATCAAATCACGAAAAATGTCTTGTCATACAGCTTTCTCTAAGCCGATAACGAGAAAGCCGATAACGGCAGTTTTACTCATTATCTACTTCATTCATCCCACGCTTAATTGACATTATTTGAAGTAAGTAGCTTTTACCTTGAGGGGTTATTTCCCAATAGCTAGTAGCCCCTATACCAGTAAAATTAATATAGCCTAATGATAAAAATTGAACTTTTATTCTCTCAAAATCAGTAAAGTCTAGTTGTGACGAATTGAAATTTTCATATTTTATTGAAGCTATATAATCACTTAAAGTATTAAAAACCACACTTTCATTCTGTCTTTTAAGTATTTTTGGACCAATACATTTGAATAAATTATTCCAAGTTACTTCTTGTTTCCAGGATTTATTTCCCGATTGTTCCCCATCCATAACATAGCATTGGACAGTAATTAAAAACTCATCTTCACCTTGCGCTAAATCCAAGATTTCACCTTTATTTTTTTGCAACTCTTCAACCTGTTTTTCAAGCTTATTATTTTCTTGTCTAAGGTCATTTAGTTGCTTTAATAATTCGGTGTTATCAGTTGCTTCGTTACCTCTTATCCATCCAATAGCCGGATAGGTTTTAATTGTTTTGGGTAAGCTCAACGCGACTAAGCCAGATAGTTCTTTTGCATCATTCCAAAACTTAACTAAACGATTAGTAGTAACTTTCTGTTTAAATACTTTTAGTTTTTGTTGAGCATCAGAATCTATCTCTACTTTTTCAACAGCTAGTTTCTCAGGACTACCATGTACTAATGCAATCACCTTAATACCTTTACGGATAGCATAGTCATACTCCATTTCTGTATAGCTAATACCTTCTTCAGACAGACTGCCATACCTACCACCAACTATAAGTAGGTAATAATCACTGTCATCAATCACTTTTTTAATGAATTCAAATTGCTCTTCATCTAAGGCAGGAAATAACTCCATACCAGCTGGTATACAGTCCATTTCCATTAATGTTTGAATAACATTACTTCGCTCATCTTTTAAGTCTGCGAATGTAGAACTTACAAATACTTGATATCTCTTATCCATACCTACTGACCTCACCTTATTTATAGTTTATTTTCTATATTTTAGAAAACTTATTGAATTATAGTTGATATATTTAATTATTTACCAGAATTAGTATATTAGCGTTCCTATTCTTCCAAAAGCGTATGATCAACTAATTAAAGCCTCACAGATGCCATAGTATTGATGATGTGATGCAAATATAAGACGATTTGGTAGGAGTGGTGTATAAGCTATGCTATATGGTTTGTATTGAAAGATAACAAGCGTTAAACTTTAACGTAAATATTAATAATAATAAAAGTATTGGAGTAAATAATGAAACTCGCCGAAGCTCTACTGATCCGTAGCGATATGCAAAAGAAGCTCGCCCAAATTAAAGGGCGTATTCGTAGCAACGTTAAAGTCCAAGAAGGCGATACACCAAGCGAAGACCCAAACGCGCTGATGATTGAAGCCAGCCAAATTATTACCGAGTTATCCATTCTCATTGAACGTATTCACCGTACTAATGCCATTGCAGTGACCGATAAAGGTCAGTCGATGCTGACGTTATTGGTCGAGCGTGATACATTAGAGATACGTCATAAATTATTAATGGAGACCATTGAAGCCACGGGCAGCGAGATTGACCGTTATAGCCCTCGCGAGATTAAATGGAATATTATGGTCTCAGTCGCAGGCTTACAAAAGCAAGCCGATGACATCGCGATCAAGCTACGCAAGATTAATATTGTCATTCAAGCCAATAACTGGCAAATTGACCTTATTGAATAACTAACTTTTGATCTGTTAGTTTTAGAATTTTCTATGTGCTTTATATAAGTGCATGGACTGCCCCTTTGGAACCGACTGGGCGAGTGTTAGACCCCAAACCTACACAGCAGGGGGTTGAAAATATACTGTAGTGTCCGTCACGCGTTGCGGGCAGACGCTTTTTTTACTACTCATGCCCTGCACCCGTCACCGCTCACAAGGCACCATTTAGACCTTACTACCAGACACTGACAGTCGGTTTCAATCTTAGTTTTAATACTTTGCACCTTTTCGCCAGTCCCATTGAATGCCATTTCCTTATCTTCTACGCCAAACCGTCAGTAGAAAATCATTTAAGACAATTAACCAGAGTAGTTTACGTCTAAAAACCGTCATTCTGAGAGCAAAATTAGCACTCTGTTACCCAATTAAACCGTCGCAGTGATATCATATGTGTATGATGTACGCGATAAATTTAAGCATTTAAACCACACTCAATAACCATGTTTATGACATGGTTATTTTGTTATTGATGGTTTATTTTCTTACCGTCGCGTTTTTATTATTTACGTATCACTGTTGAGTATCGTTATGCCCCAATCTCGTACCAATCTAAATCCAAAACCCAAACATGACTCTCCTTATTTAGTCGGCGTCATGTTGCGCTATAGTACTTTTGCCGCCGCCGCCTTGTTGTTTATAGCAGGGCTGTTATTGATGAATTGGTGGCTGATCATTCTTGGCGGGCTGGGTGTATGTTTGGGAATTTATGATGTCATACAATCAAAGCATGCCATCTTAAGAAACTATCCGGTTGCTGGTCATATTCGCTATGTACTTGAAGACTTCCGCCCTGAGATTCGTCAATATTTATTAGAAAATGACAAAGAACAAGTACCGTTTTCACGCCAGCAGCGCGCGCTGGTTTATCAACGGGCCAAAAATGTCAGTGATACCAATGCTTTTGGTACGCTTGATAATTTATACGCGCACGGTAAAGAATGGTTTTTACAATCAGCCGTCAGTCAACCTTTAGAAAATAAAGATTTTCGTATTATCGTCGGCGGTGAACGTTGTCAGCAGCCGCATGATATGTCAGTATTTAATATCTCAGCGATGAGTTTTGGTAGTTTATCAGCCAATGCCATTATGGCGCTCAATCAAGGCGCAAAAATGGGCGGCTTTACTCATGATACTGGCGAAGGCGCGATTAGCCCTTATCATCGTAAGTTCGGTGGCGATTTGATTTGGGAGCTGGGTACGGGCTATTTTGGTTGCCGTGATGCAAATGGTAATTTTGATGCGCAATCCTTTGCCGAAAAAGCGGTCGACCCACAAGTAAAAATGATTGAGATTAAACTCTCACAAGGCGCAAAACCCGGTCAAGGCGGCGTATTGCCAGCAGAAAAAATCACCCCTGAAATCGCTGAAACGCGTGAAGTGCCGCTCGGACAAGATTGCGTCTCGCCCTCGTCGCACAGCGCATTTATTACACCACGCGAGTTGGTTGCTTTTTGGCAGCAGCTGCGTGATTTATCAGGTGGCAAGCCCGTCGGCTTTAAGTTGTGTGTCGGTCAACCGTGGCAGTTTATGGCAATCGTAAAGGCCATGATAGAGACGGATAACTATCCTGACTTTATCGTGATCGATGGCGCAGAAGGCGGTACAGGCGCAGCGCCCGTGGAATTTATGGACAACGTTGGTATGCCAATGGTAGAAGGGTTTATGTTAGTTCATAATACCTTGGTCGGCGCTGGTATCCGCGACAAGATTAAAATTGGCGTCAGTGGTAAAATCGTTTCAGGCTTTGATATTGCGCGTATGATTGCGCTGGGCGCTGATTGGTGTAACTCAGCGCGCGGCTTTATGTTTGCCGTTGGTTGTATTCAATCGCGCTCATGTCATACAAATACCTGCCCAACTGGGGTTGCAACCCAAGATCCATATCGTCAAAAAGCGCTCGATGTGCCAAGTAAAGCTGAGCGCGTGGCAAGCTTCCATAAAAACACCCTTAAATCACTTGCCAGCATCGTGGGTGCGGTTGGTCTTCAGCATCCAAGCCAGTTACAGCCGTATCATATCGCTCGCCGTTTAGACGATGGCCAAATCAAACTGTTATCAAAGTTCTTTTACTTTGCTGACCAAGGTGCACTGCTTGAGCAAAATGCCCGCGCTGACGTCTTTAACCAAATGTGGGTCATGGCAAATCCTGACAGCTTCCTTGCCAATAACGATGCGCTGATTGCTTATAACAAAGACTCGCGTGATCGAGGTAAAGAAACCAGTGCCCCTACAAACTTGCACCCAGATGATTCGGTAGATCTTATCGATGGTGGTTTATTAATTGGTAACGTCAATAATACTTTCCGTGAAATTCCATCACTAGATGATTAAATCCTTAAGACAGATAAAATTTATCCCTACCATAAAGATAAGTCATCGATGCCAAGTTCTATTTTTACGTTATCTTACTCACCGTTGATGACAGCGCTCGTTGCATTAAGCATCAGCGCCTGTCAGCCAATAGACGATGTAAACAATGATGCGATAAGCAATGATAGCGAAAATTGGTCATGTCAGTCGCAAAACGTGCCCTTTGCTTATAGCGTTTGTCGTATCGAAGCGCAGACGTTATCAGACCCACGCTATTCATTGCAGCTGTTTTGGCAGCAAGCGGATAGCAGTGCTAATAACAACCAACCACTGCTAACTTTCGATACTTTATTAGTGGCACTGCCCTCTAACCAAACGCTGAATTTTGCCATGAATGCAGGCATGTATAATGAAAATTATGCCCCGATTGGCTATACAGTTATCGAAGGTAAAGAGCTGCGCGCGTTAAATCTTAACGAAGGCGGCGGTAACTTTCATCTATTGCCCAATGGCGTGATGTGGTGGGATAAGTCTGGCAAAGTGCAAATTACTGAAAGCAACGCTTTAAATGAGCAGCTCAAAAGTGGCAGCGCACAACCTTGGTATGCGACGCAATCAGGTCCTATGTTGGTCATCAATAATGAGATTCACCCACAGTTCAATCCTGACAGTACCTCGCTTAAGCTGCGTAATGGTGCCGGTGTTTGCAGTGACGGTAGTATACAATTTGTTAATAGTGAAGCGCCGGTGAG
This sequence comes from Janibacter sp. CoH_79_TC_3, assembly GCF_058197955.1. Lineage (NCBI taxonomy): Bacteria > Bacillati > Actinomycetota > Actinomycetes > Micrococcales > Intrasporangiaceae > Janibacter > Janibacter sp. CoH_79_TC_3. Next base: position 17,645 of record NZ_JBXWIV010000006.1, on the reverse strand, counting down.
CTTTTATCAATTTGCCGCGCTGTTTAAGGATGAATTAAACTGTCCAAATGCATTATTTTTAGATGGTGGTATTGCTTCGGCACTCTATGCACCGACTATCGATAAGCATGATAAAAAAGAGATGGGCGTGATGATTGGGCTGACAGAAACAAAGAATTAGAAAAGAAAGAGTAAGAACACAAAATTAGAAATAAAAAAATAGCCGCTATATTTTATAACGGCTATTTTTATGAGTGTTTCAATAATAAATAAAGCAAATGATTCTTACAATTATCAATTAGCGCGCTAGATAATTGGTCATCTCCTCTACCCCATGCAAGGTCATCGGATACATTTTATTGTCGAAAAGTTTTTTAATCTCAACGATGGTTTGAGTATATTGCCAATAATTAGGGTTTTCAGGATTGAGCCAAGCGACTTTATCAAAATGCGCCAGTACCCGCTTGAGCCATACGATACCCGCCTCATTATTCATATATTCTACGCTACCACCGACCGTCATCAGCTCATAAGGCGACATCGACGCATCTCCAACGAAGATAACGCGATACTCTCGACCGTATTTATTGAGCAACTCATACGTTGGCATTGGCGCACTATGGCGACGATTATTGTCCTTCCAAACATAGTCGTACAAACAGTTATGAAAATAAAAAAACTCTAAGGTTTTAAATTCATTTCTAGCGGCAGAAAATAGCTTTTCTAAGGCTTCAACATGGACATCCATACTGCCGCCCACATCGAACAGCATCAATACTTTGACGCGATTACGACGCTCAGCTTGCATATGGATATCAAGCACGCCTTTTTTTGCCGTGCGCTTAATAGTTTCGTGAATATCTAGCTCATCCGCGCTACCGGTACGCGCAAACTGGCGTAAATTCCGTAGCGCCATCTGAATTTGGCGCGTGCCAAGCTGACTGTCATCATCGAGGTTGCGATATTTTCGCTGCTCCCATACTTTAGCAGCGCTGCGCTTACGCGATTCGCCACCAACGCGAACCCCTTCTGGATGGTCGCCATAAGCACCAAACGGTGACGTACCGCCAGTGCCGACCCATTTACTACCACCTTGATGACGCTCTTTTTGCTCTTTAAGACGCTCTTCAAGCGCTTTCATCAGCTCCTCTAATGAGCCGTATTTTTTCAGCAAGCGCCGCTGCTCTTCGGTTAGGTTTTTTGGGTCGAGCTTGAGATCGAGCCATTCTTTAGGAATGTCAGTCAGCTTAGCCAACAGCTCATCCATATCAAGACTGTCGACGCCTTCAAAATAGTCTGACATGGCGCGATCAAACTTATCAAAATGACGCTCGTCTTTGACCATACAAAGCCGAATCAGCCGATACATGTCTTCGCGACTAGCAAAAGTAGATAGCTCTGGATTTTCTGGATGCAGCTGCATCATCAGCCCTTGATCTAACGCAGCATTTAGGTCGAGCAGCTCACGGGTACTGACCGGCACGCCATAAGTACGTAAGGTATAGAACAGTTTGATAAACATAAGATTCGCATCGCTTATTAGCTGATATGGTGACGAATGAAGCCGTTTTATTAACTTCAATCATGAGCTTTAATCATGACAAATAGTCTGTTACTTAACGACGCATGATATTAGCAAAGCGCTGCAACAAACTCACATCAGCTTCATTTTTAAGCAGCGCACCATATAACGGCGGAATAGACTTCTCACCGCGCAAGTTTTCTTCTAACTCTGCTTGTGCCATGTCATCTGCCAATAACAATGTCAACCAATCAACCAATTCTGACGTTGATGGTGGTTTTTTAAGTCCCTGAACATTGCGTAATTTATAAAAGATATCAAGCGCGTCATTGACTAGCTTTTCTTGAATATTAGGAAAATGCACCTCAATAATTTGGCGCATGGTTTCTTCTTCAGGGAAATCAATATAATGAAAGAAACAACGACGCAAAAACGCATCCGGTAGCTCTTTTTCATTGTTTGAAGTGATAATCACGACTGGACGCTGCTCAGCAGTAATGGTCTCGCCGGTCTCATAGACATAAAACGACATTTTATCAAGCTCATGTAGCAAATCATTGGGGAACTCAATATCGGCTTTATCAATCTCATCAATCAATAACACACTGCGCTCTTTACTGGTGAAGGCATCCCACAACTTACCAGGCTTGATATAGTTGCCAATCTCATACACCTTATCATCACCCAACTGTGAATCACGCAAGCGCGATACCGCATCGTATTCGTACAGCCCTTGCTCAGCTTTGGTAGTTGATTTGATATGCCAAGTAATCAGTGGCATACCCAAACTTTCAGCAACCTCTTCTGCCAGCAAGGTCTTACCGGTACCCGGCTCACCTTTAATTAACAGTGGTTTTTGTAGCATCATCGCCGCATTTACTGCCAGTTGTAAATCGTCGGTAGCAATATAGCTTTGCGTACCGGTAAAGGTTTTCTTCGATTTATCGGTCGTGGTCGTCATAATTAGGTCTCAGTTATTGTTATAGATTAGGGGATTGAAAGGCAATTTTTGCATGATAAATAATAAATTAGATTAGCATAACCGTGCTGATTGCCCAAATACTCATGCGTTCGCAGTCACTAACAAATATTCTGCTGCGCTTTAACCCCTTATACCTTTAGCCAGCAGTAAATACTCTCACATAAAAAATGGTTTCACATAAAAAAAGACACGCACTGGTGTCTTTTAAATTTATAAATATCTTATTAATCTGGTTATCTCTGCTCAGGTGAGGTGATTGTTAGTTTTAGGGATTTAGTTTTAAGCATGTACTTTAAAAAACTTATATCACCTTATTATTTATCAGATTTCTCAATATCAGGCTTGTTAGACGAGCTGCTGTTTTTCTTTAAGCTCACTTCAGCGTCAGACTTAGTGGCTAATGGTAACTTAGTCGACTGCTGATTTACATCAGGCTGCTGAGCCAAAGTGGAATTTCCTGCCAAATAATTACCTGTCGTTAGCTGCCTCGTCGCCTGTACATCTTCTGCCGTCCGGCTACGGGCTTTATCTAAGCTGGACTCAAACGCGCCGCGAATCAGCTGCCACATGAAGCCGACGAATAAGCCAACAACCAAGACCACTAATATAGGCAACATATTGGCAATCGCGCCAGCCGTGTCTTTCATCATAATCGCATAAACCACAGCGATACTAGCAGGGGCAATCACGCTAGGGTCACCAAGCGCCGTACCGGGTGCTAATAAAACGGCAAATAGTATCATCCAGCTCATACCGCCCAACGGGCGCGGCAAGACACGAGCAACCAGTACCCAAAGTATCAATACGATAATGACACCACCAAGATACGCATACATCGGTAAGTCCGCGGCTGGCACGTCTTTTACCAGCTGCCCCCACCAAATGGCAATTTCGCCAAGAATGTCACTGATGGCTTCCAGCGGTAAGCTGCTTACAATACCTTTTAACCAGTCCATGCGTGTTTAGTTACCTGCGTTGATAAATCGTGCGTCACTTTTTTGTTTTTAAGCCTAGGTCTTTAAGCCAATGTATTTAAGTCTAAGTCTTTAAATCTGTCTTGCCATATATTGTATTTTGTCACGTATATAGACTGCTAGTTTATCACGACTTTCTACCAAAATGCATGCATGCAGATTTTTAGTAGATTTTTTATCGCTGACTTTTAAGCCTATCAATTTTAAAACGCTAAAGTTTTATACCCCTACTTTTTGGCAAACCATTAAAAATAGCTCAGAGCTATTTTTGTAATATAAGCGCACTAATCGTAAATGTTGTCTTGGGCTTCACGGGCGCGCAGCTCTGCTTGGCGGCGCATGACATCTTGCGGCGGCATTTGTACAAAATACCCTTGCGATTGTAATTTCGCCAATACTTCTTCTTTATCAACGCGCGCTAATTTTGGCGTGGTTGCCAAATCTAAATGCATGACAAAGTTGCTACGCCCTAAGCCTGCGCGGAAATCTTTTGGTAATACCCCAAGCCAGTCTTTAATCTCGTCGGTATCGTCAGGATAATCAGGACGCGCGATGTAAACATACATATCATCGTGCTTGGGAAACTTATAAATATCGCAATGCATAAAGACACCTATTGCATACTAAAGGTTAAAATCATCTATCAAAATCGCTATTAAATGACTGCTACTAAATAGCCTATATTAAATAGCTTAAATTAAATGAATGAGAAATATGGGAATAATGGCTGCTAGCCTAGCATAATTTATCTGGTTTTCAATAGTAGCTTTGCGTAGCAGGTTTTGCAGAGATAGCTTTTGATGGCTTTATGTTGCCGTATAGAGGTGCAATAAATTGGCTTTTTTAGCGGTTTATTTACCTCAATATCTCTAGAAAAGCGCATTTTGGTTAAATTATCCACTTTAATGCATGTGGTGGCTTGTAAAAAAACCATTAACCTTTCATAATAAAAGCGTTTTTCAGGAGAGAGTCTTTAGCGCGATATCGAGTGCAATCATTTAATGATTTGCATTGATCATTGCGACAAGACCACCGAAGGCGCATCCACCCTGCCAATCGCTCAGGTAAAAGGACTGAAAAACACATGCCACAACTGTTTCGCTGTCTACCGTCAATCGCGTAGCACACCCAAATACAAGGCATAACAAATCTGGAGAGCGGTAAGTGCGGACGACGCCTTACCCACCGAAGGGGAGAAAATGCGACATCATTGCTATTGTTCTGCAAGCAAATGCTTAGACAAAAAATGATGGTTCGTATTGAAAATCTCAGGTCACAGGACAGATAGGGCTTCTGCTTAAATCGACGTTCAGCGTTGGTTTGGCTTACTGCTTTATCTTTTTTTTCTGTGCTACCCTTGGTTGCAATGCTTGCACCCTGCAATATTGCTTCTCGCTACTATGATACTGCACATCGCTCATTACTCTGCCGAGTACGACCGATGTACACATAAGGATTTGTTATGACCGACACTCAAAACGCCAGCTCTCAAAACGCAAGTACTTCAGCCCCTAAACGCACACCTCTTTACCAGTCTCACGTTGATAGTGATGGCAAACTGGTGGATTTTTCTGGTTGGGAACTGCCAATCCATTATGGTTCACAAATCGAAGAGCACGAAGCAGTGCGTACCGATGCTGGTATGTTTGACGTCTCGCATATGGTCGTCGCTGATGTTAAAGGTAGCGACGCCAAAGCATGGCTACAAAAACTGCTGGCAAACGATGTTGATAAACTAAAAACCGTTGGTAAAGCGCTATATTCAGGTATGCTCAATGAGCAAGGCGGCATCATCGATGACTTAATCGTCTACCTAATGAATGAAGACGCGACCGAATATCGTATCGTCTCAAACGCCGCCACTCGCGATAAAGACATGGCACAATTTGAAAAAGTTGCCAAAGGTTTTGATATTACCATCACCGAGCGTCCAGAGCTTGCTATGATTGCCGTTCAAGGCCCAAATGCCGTTGAAAAGCTGGCGCAAACTAAACCAAGTTGGGCCGATACCTTGGCTGGTCTTAAGCCTTTCGTTGGCGCTGATTTAACAGACATCGAAGGCACCGATTGGTTCGTTGCTCGTACCGGCTACACGGGTGAAGATGGTGTCGAAGTGATTATGCATGGCGACGATGCACCTGCGTTCTTTGAGCAATTAAAAGCCAATGGCGTTAAACCTGCCGGCCTTGGCGCGCGTGATACTTTACGTATGGAAGCGGGCATGAACCTTTATGGTCATGATATGGACGACAGCGTAAGCCCTTATGAATGCAACATGGGCTGGACACTGGCGTTAAAAGACGAGCGCGACTTTATCGGTCGTGAAGCTTTGGTTAGTAAACGTCAGCAGGCAAAAGACGACAACACCGCTATGAAACAAGTTGGCTTACTATTGACGACGCGCGGTGTATTGCGTGAAGGCATGACAGTAACCATCAATCAAGGCATGGACAATGAGCAAACTGGCATCATCACCAGTGGCACCTTCTCCCCTAGCCTAAAAAATTCGATTGCCATTGCCCGTGTACCTGCCAGCTTATCAGATGACGATAGCGTGCAAGTCGATTTGCGCGGCAAAGGTAAGTTCGTTGATGTACGCGTGCTTAAGCTACCTTTTGTCCGTAATGGTAAGCAACAGTTTGACGCGTAGGCATTATAAATTCTATTATTAGCTTCCACTATTTTTGTAAACCATCCTCTATCACTTAGGAGAGAGACCATGAGCAATATCCCAGCAGAACTAAAATACATCGCCAGCCACGAGTGGCTACGCCTAGAAGACGACGGTACTATCACTGTTGGTATCACTGACCATGCTCAAGACCTATTGGGTGACGTGGTATTTGTTGAATTGCCAGACGTGGGTGACATCATCGCGGTTGATGACGAAATCTCAGTAGTAGAATCAGTAAAAGCGGCCTCTGACGTCTATGCGCCTATTTCAGGTGAAGTCGTTGCGATCAACGAAGCACTAGAAGACGATCCGGAAATCATCAACTCTGACCCATATGGCGAAGGTTGGTTCTTTAGAATGAAGCCTGACAATATCGCTGACTACGAAGCGCTGTTGACAGCTGATGAGTACGAAAACGAGCTTTAATATCAGCTTAATACTCATATCTAAAAGCGACATTTCAATTAAATATCGCGATTTATCAATAAAAATAGAACTTATTATCATAGATATCGGCGTCAGCTGGTATCTATAGGCTTTACTTTAAATCATATTTATCAAATATGCAGTGAGTGTCGAAAGTCACATGTAAAAATACTTTGCTATTCACAATTATCATTCAATTTTATTATTCCAACTGCTAGCCAATTTATTCGTATGCATCACTTGTCAGACAATATTGAAGAGATACACTCAATACTGACCCAAGTTGATCATTCACTCCACAGCATGGATTCTCATATGACCTCTGATACTGATAAGCAAGCAAATATTGCCACGCCTGACAATACGCCTCAGCTACAAGCGTTTCGCGAAGTGGTTGAATCACGTCGTTCCGTTCGTCGCTTTACCGACACAAAGATACCTGATGACGTGTTAGCAGATTGTCTGCGTTTGGCCATGCTCGCGCCGAACTCGAGCAATCTACAGCCGTGGGAATTTTACGTGATTGATGATGCGGACAAGCGCAAACTCGCGGTAAAAAACTGCATGAATCAAAACGCAGCAAAAACTTCAGCTCGCTTGATCGCGGTCGTTGCGCGCACGGATATCTGGCAAGATCACGCCAAGCAAATCTTAAATGAATACCCCGATACGCCAGTACCAAAAAAGGTCAAAGACTACTATAACAAAGTTGTGACCATGGACTTCTTGCGAGGACCGGTCAATGTAATCTCAGCAGCTAAATGGGGCGCGACGCAGGTGGTCAGACGAGTAAAAGGTCCGATCAAATCACCTTATTACACCTTTAAAGACACCAAAAACTGGGCTACCAACAATACTGCTCTTGCCGCTGAAAACCTAATGCTTGCCCTACGCGCGCACGGTTTTGATAGCTGTCCGATGGGCGGCTTTGATGAGCCTGCTATGAAGCGCTTATTAAATTTAAGCGACGATCACCATATCATTATGATGATTGGTGCTGGCGAGCGTGCTGATAATGGTGTCTACAACACCCAGTTCCGCTTTGACCAAGAACAGTTTGTGCATTACGTATAAAAACGTAAGCCGTCATTATTTATTATCAGTTATTTTAGCCATCTCCTTTATCATCCCTTTTATCAAGGACTGTTATGACTATCTCTCAAAACCCAACGTTTGATACTTTCAAAGGTTTATTCAACGAAGCTGAATTTGTCTATCGTCATTTGGGCTCAAATGATGCCAAACAAGCTGATTTGCTCAGTGCGATTGGTTATAACGATATGGCAAGCTTTATCAATGATACGGTTCCTGAGCCAGTGCGCTTGCATAAAGAGCTAGATTTGCCAGTGGCAATGAGTGAGCATGCTGCGCTTGCTAAATTGCGTACCATGGCAGACGAGATCACGGTTAATAAGAGCTATATCGGTCAGGGCTACTCGCCAGTACGTATGCCAGCGGTCATTCAACGCAACGTTCTTGAAAATCCAGGCTGGTACACCGCTTATACGCCTTATCAAGCAGAAATTGCCCAAGGTCGCCTAGAAGCCCTGCTTAACTTCCAACAAGTATGTATTGATTTGACTGGTCTTGAGCTTGCTGGCGCTTCATTACTTGACGAAGCAACTGCTGCGGCAGAAGCGATGGCCATGTCAAAGCGTGTGAGCAAAAGCAAATCGACGCAGTTTTTTGTTGATGCCCGTATCTATCCGCAAACCTTAGATGTCATCAATACTCGTGCCAAATACTTTGGTTGGGAAGTAATCGTTGGTGATTTCGAATTGGCTAAATCAGGCGATTATTTCGGTGCTATTTTCCAATATGTCGGTCAAGAAGGCGATGTAAAAGACTTAACCGACGTTATCGCGGCGGTGAAGAAAAATAAAACTTACGTCAGCGTTGTGAGTGACATCATGAGCTTGGTGTTATTAAAATCGCCAGCCGATATGGGCGCAGACGTGGCGTTAGGTAGTACCCAGCGTTTTGGTATTCCAATGGGCTTTGGTGGTCCACATGCCGCCTATTTTGCCTTCTCTGATAAAGCCAAACGCTCAGCGCCTGGTCGTATTATTGGCGTCTCTAAAGATTCCCAAGGTAATACTGCGCTACGTATGGCGCTGCAAACTCGCGAGCAGCATATCCGCCGCGAAAAAGCCAACTCAAACATCTGTACTTCGCAAGTATTGCTTGCTAACTTAGCTGGTATGTACGCCGTTTATCATGGTCCAAATGGCGTCAAGCGCATTGCGACACGTATTCATGCGTTTGCCACTGCCTTTGCGAATGTTATTAAACAAGCAAACGACAGCAATCTAAACGTGGTACATGATCAGTTCTTCGATACCGTCGTGGTTGATTGTGGTTCAGAAAATCTTGCGACGCAGATTTTTGAAAATGCGGACAATGTTGGTTATAACTTATGGCGTTTGGGCGACAGTAAGCTTGGCGTTGCATTCAGTGAAATCAGTGATGAGCAAGACTTTAACGTTTTAACTCAACTATTTGTTAGCAAATCACACGATTTACCCGAAGCGGCTAGCGTGTCACTTGATAGCGCCCACTTGCGTACTGATGATATCTTGAGCCATCCAGTATTTAACTCGCATCATACCGAACATGAAATGCTGCGCTACTTAAAATCGCTTGAAGATAAAGATTTGGCGATGAACCGTAGTATGATTTCACTTGGTAGCTGTACCATGAAATTGAATGCTACCAGTGAAATGCTACCAATCACTTGGCCTGAATTTGCCGATGTACATCCTTTTGCACCGCGTGATCAAGTCACTGGCTATATCGCTATGATTGATAGTTTGCAAGAGCAACTTAAAGCCATCACCGGTTTTGATGAAGTGTCTATGCAGCCAAACTCTGGCGCTTCAGGCGAATATGCTGGTTTATTAGCAATCCGTCGTTACCATGAATCATTGGGCGAAACTGACCGTGATGTTTGCTTGATTCCAATGTCAGCGCACGGTACCAACCCTGCTACTGCCATGATGATGGGCATGCAAGTGGTGGTGGTCAAAACTGATGACAATGGTAACGTTGATATCGACGACTTAACCGCTAAATGTGAAGAGCATAGCACCAATTTAGGTGCCTTGATGATTACTTACCCATCAACGCACGGTGTGTTTGAAGAAGGTATCCGTCATATTTGTGATTTGATTCATAAGCATGGCGGTCAAGTCTATATGGATGGTGCTAACATGAACGCGCAGGTCGGCATGATGCAGCCTGCTGATGTTGGTGCTGACGTACTACACATGAACTTGCACAAGACTTTCTGTATCCCACATGGCGGCGGCGGTCCAGGCATGGGCCCTATTGGCATGAAGTCACATTTGGCACCTTTTATCGCTAGCCATACTATTAGCCCGGTACATAACGCGCAAAATGATTTTTCAGCCGTATCGGCAGCCCCTTATGGTTCAGCAAGCATTTTGCCTATCTCATGGATGTATATTGCCATGATGGGCCGTGATGGTCTGCTAAAAGCAACAGAGCTGGCGCTATTAAATGCCAACTATGTGGCCACTCAACTTAAAGACCACTACCCTGTGCTTTATACAGGCAAAAATGGCCGCGTTGCTCACGAATGTATCATCGATATTCGTCCATTGAAGGAAGAAACTGGCATCACTGAAAGCGATATTGCTAAGCGCTTGATGGATTATGGTTTCCACTCACCAACGATGAGTTTCCCAGTAGCAGGAACCTTGATGATTGAGCCAACTGAATCTGAATCTAAAGAAGAGTTAGATCGCTTTATCAGTGCGCTTCAATCTATCAAAGCCGAGGCTATGAAAGCTAAAGCTGGCGAAGATGGTTGGACGCTAGAAGACAATCCATTGGTCAATGCACCGCACACCGCTGCTATGGTGACCACTGGCGAATGGACACATCCATACAGCCGTGATACGGCTGCATTCCCACTGCCTTACATTCGTGCCCATAAGTTCTGGCCGAGTGTGGCACGCGTTGATGACGCTTATGGTGATAAGAACCTGATGTGTTCTTGCCCAAGTATCGAAAACTATATGTAATCGTAGTTTTCGATAAATCATAAACAGTTTTTATAAAAAAACCTCCAAGTCAGCAGCTGATTTGGAGGTTTTTACTTTTTCTATTCTTAGCCACTAACTTAAAAGACAATGTCATTAGTACTTAAATTACCATTAAGAGACTTATATAATAAAATATCAGTGAAATCACTTTTTTGGATAATAATATGCAACAAACAAACCGCGTCATTCTTATTCACGGTCTGCATCATGCTCCATTTATCATGCGTCCATTAGCTAAACGCTTGCAGGCAGCAGGAGTTGATACCCATCAATATGGCTATCGTAGTGTGCGTGATGGCATCAAAACCAATAGCGCACGTCTCAATAGCTGGTTAGAAAAGCATCATCATCTTGACCAGCCCATAGATTTAGTCGGTCACAGTTTGGGTGGGCTGATTATTCGTGATTTTGTCAATCGATATCCGAAATGGCAAATAGGACACTGCGTCACGCTCGGTACACCGCATCTAGGCAGCGTTTGTGCAGACTATATTTGGCGCTTAACCCCCGCTGTGGTAGGGCACTCTTATGTCGATGCACTAGATGGGACAGTCGCCCCATTACCAGAACATATTACCCTTGGCGTTATTGCTGGCAATCGCCCTTATGGTATGGGACAGTTAGTTTTGCATCATCATAACCGTAAGCTGCTTAAAGCAGACCTACCGCCATTGAAGCAGCAACTTATGCATGATGGCACAGTATATGTCGAAGAAACTAAAATTGAAGCAGCGATCGATCATATCGTTATGCCAGTCTCGCATACTGGCATGCTGGTCAATAAAAAAGTCGCCAACCAAGTGATATATTTTTTGCAATACGGAAAGTTCAAGCGCTCATCGCCATTGAATGTCAATCGTGATTAAACGCTAGACATTAATTCCCATACCTTGTTGTAGCTCGATTTTATGCGCTGCAATAACAGGAATCAAGGTTTGTATGACCCATTCGTTGCGCCAACCTTTTAACCCTTCTGGTAACTCGCTTAGTTCTTTATCAAAAGCAATCACTTCATATAATTGTCCTAGCCATTTTTTACGCATCAATACACTAGCGGGCACACCTGTTATTTGCGCTTGCTCATCTATCGCCTGTTGCACCGCTTTTGATAGCACTTTATTTTTTGAGCGATACGGCGGCAATAGACAGTCTGGGTGCTCAGCAGGATGCAGATTTTTTGCTTCTTTGATGACCTTCAGCAGTTCTTCACCGTATAGCCGCAACATACTCCGGTGCATCGTGGTTTTATGAGCGAGCTCCCGCATATTGCTTGGCTTTTCAGTGATAATCTCTCGTACTGCTTGTTTTTTTATCACAAAGGTACGCGGCTGATTGGTCGCACGTGCCAGTTCCTCACGCCACGTCGCAACCGCTTGTAGTATCGCCATTTGCTCCGAAGTATAACGATAATCTGCCATCGTTAGATACATTGCGTCGTCTTCAACATGCTGCGCGTCATATAAATCACGGGCATAAAGTTGGCAGTCAGCCCATACATAATCGTATAAACCTTTCTTTTTTAACTCATACTCAAGGCTCAAATAAAGCGCTGGCAAAAACCGCACATCATCAATCGCATATTGCTCTTGCTCATCTGATAGCGGACGCTGTAGCCAATCTGATTGGCTGTGTTCTTTATCGATATGCATATCTAGCTGGTCATCAAGCGCCTGCTGATAACCCATTTGCAGCTGGCCCGTTAAATAAGAGAGCGCAATTTGCGTGTCAAAAATATTGGTCAACGGTGGACAACCAGATAATAGATAAAAAATCCCCAAATCTTCACCGCATGCATGCCAAATCGCGACATCTACTTTACGAAGCGCTTCCCAAAAACCCCCTAATTGCAATTGCGGCGCATCTAATAGATAGACATGATCGCCAATATTCAGCTGCACCAGCGCCAAGCGCGGATAATAAGTATCGCGCTTGATAAACTCGGTATCTAAGGCCACACGCCCGCAAGTCGCTAACGCCTGAATCACTTCGTCTAAACCACTTTGCTGCCGTACCCAAGTAATATCAACCTCATCAGCGATGTCCAATAGTGCATCGATATCTGGTTCGGGCGGTAAATCGGCTGACTTTATCTCAGTACTGATTGAGGGTTTTGATGATTCGTCATCAATATCAATAGCAGCATTGTCTGTGGTATTTGATTGGGTGGAAGCGGTTGAAGCATGGTTAGACACGGGCAGATACCTGCATAAATAGGAGAAAATAAAACGCTAAATTGCGTCTTAATAAAAGTGGATAAGAAAACAATTATAACAATTCCATCAAATAAAATGGACAAGACTTGGTTTTTATAGAGAATTTATGGAATTGCTATAAAGAATACTATAAGAAGGAACGATTTTGCATGGCTTGCCCAAGGGTCATACTATCAAGATACTCAAGCTCGCCGCCCATGGGTACGCCTTGCGCCAAGCGTGTCACCTTATTGACATGACGACCGACCGCTTCACTGATAAAGTGCGCCGTCGTTTGACCTTCGACGGTAGTACCAGTTGCCAATATCAACTCTTCAACAGGCTCTTGCTTAACCCGCCAGACCAGCTGCTCAATATTTAAATCATCAGCGCTGATTCCGTCAATCGGCGATAAGTGACCACCTAACACAAAGTAGCGCCCACGATAGCCTGCCGTTTGTTCGATAGCCATCACGTCTGCTGCGGTTTCGACCACGCATAATAGTCCATCATCACGCCTTGGGTCTTGGCATAATGGACAAACTGCCTCATCACTAAAGCTGTGGCAGCGCTGGCATTCGACGATATCACGCATCGCCTCATCAAGTGCTTGCGCCAATGCCATGCCTTGGGGACGTTTTTTAGTGAGTAGATGCAGCGCCATACGTTGGGCACTTTTTTGCCCCACGCCCGGCAAAATACGCAGCTGTTTGACCAGCTGATCAAATTTGGCTGTCAGCAAAGTAACTTCCTTTATTTAACTTAGTTTATAAATCGTAGCTATAAAAATGGGGTCGTATCGTGTCGATAACAACCCCATTTTTGTCTTCAGTATGAAGTATTTAACGCTTAGAACATACCTTGCATACCTGGTGGCAGACCCATACCTGAGGTTGCGCCAGCCATGGTTTCTTCGTATAGCTCATCCGCTTGACGAACCGCATCATTGATAGCAGCTGCAATTAAGTCTTCGATCATATCTGGCTCATCTTCCAATAAGCTTGGATCGATGGTCAAGCGTTTAACGACGTGACGACCTGTCATAGTGACTTTTACCAGACCACTGCCCGCTTCGGCGTGTACTTCTTTATTGGCCAATTCTTTCTTAGCGTTTTCAACGTTTGCTTCAACTTTCTTTTGCATCGTTTGTGCTTGTTGCATCAATGCTTGAATATTCATAGTTGCCTCTTTGGTTTTTTAATCATAAATGATTGATATTTTAATAATATAAAATGCTAACAGCGATTATACCGTTATCTTTACAAACTGTCTAAACCACGCGCCAAATCTTTGATGATATCTTCCACATCTTCCAAGCCCACTGACAAACGGATAAGGCTATCGTTGACACCTGCTTCTACACGCGCCTCAGGCGTCAGGCGAAAGTGGGTGGTGGTCGCCGGATGAGTAATCGTAGTTTTGGCATCGCCCAAATTATTGGTGATAGACAGCATTTGCGTTGAGTCAATCACATGCCAAGCAGCAGCTTTTGGATCAGCGCCCTTTAAATCAGAGCTAGCCGACGGCTTAACTTCAAAGCCCATGATAGCACCATAACCACCTTTCATATGATGTTGGCGCGTAGCCAATTCATGAGCGGAATGATTGCTTAATCCTGAAAAATGTACGGTACTGACATTGGGATGATTAACTAAAAACTCTGCCACCTGATTGGCATTGTGACAGTGCGCTTGCATACGCAATTTAAGCGTCTCAAGCCCTTTGGTAAAGACCCATGCATTAAATGGACTCATACTGATACCGCCTGAACGCACCACCGTAAATGCTTCTTGCATCAGCTTATCACTACCGACCAACGCGCCGCCCAATACTCGACCCTGACCATCTAAGTATTTAGTCGCAGAGTGAATCACCACATCAGCACCTAGGTCTAATGGCCGCTGCAATGCTGGCGTGGCAAAGCAATTATCGACGACCAATAAGATATCATTGGCTTTACATAGCTGACTTAAATATCCAATATCACAAATCTGTGCCAGTGGATTACTGGGGCTTTCACAGTAAATGACTTTGGTATTTGGCTGCACAGCCTTTTCCCATGCTTCATTATCGAAGCAATCGACATAGCTAACTTCGACGCCGAACTTTGCCATATAGTTATTAAACAAGCCAATCGATGAGCCAAATAATTGATTGGCAGCAAGCAGGTGGTCACCTGCTTTTAAGTAGGCTAAGCACATGGTCAAAATCGCACCCATACCTGAAGCCGTCGCAACGGCGCGCTCGCCATTTTCAAGCGCTGCCAAACGCCGCTCAAAGGTACGCACAGTAGGATTGGTATGGCGCGAGTAAACGTTGCCCGACTTTTCGCCATTAAAGTGGGCAGCGGCATCTGATGCCGACTCATAGACATAAGAGCTGGTGGTAAAAATTGCTTCTGAGTGCTCGCCCTCGTCAGTGCGATGTTGGCCCGCCCGTACGGCGATAGTCTGCATGCCATAATCGAGGTTTAAATTGAGCGCGTCACTGCGCCAGTTTGGATCTATTTTATTCAAATTGCTATCATCATGCGTTTGCGACTGACTCATAAGTTTTCCATTGCACGGGTTATTATTAAACATACGGCTTATTTTTGATTATAAATACCATTCATTCGCGTTATCATAGCATGCCAACTTATTCCAAACAGCTGCTTTCAAAGCCATGCTAAATATTATTTTTGCATACTATTTAGTAAGAAGATTCTTAATCATTTACAACCAAGACTGCTTAAAGCATTTGTAAGGGTGCAATGCAAGCGCAAACGATGACCGGAAGATATTTGTAGCATGGCTAATAAAGCGCTGTATCTAACAAAAATAACGTATTTATAATAGGCACAGATGACGACAACTGCTAAGCTTAGCGGCGCTTTGAATCTTGCTTTGAGCGATATTATCATAGGCTACATTATCAGTGCTATCATCGCTAAAAATAGCCAAAAAATTCAACCCCATTTAACTTAACAAGCGCTGCGTTATATTCAGGCTCACGAAGGTAGCTCATTTATGTCGATATTCAGTATAGAACCAAGCAACTTATCGTTGAGTCTCACGCTTGGGCTCACCTTAAGTCTTAGTGGCTGCCAAACTTTGCCAAAGCAGCCGCATTTGCCTGAAAGCCAAGCATTATCGGCACGCGTTGAAGCTTTATACCAACAGAATGATAGCCAACAGGACGCTAATCAACAAGCGGATAGCCAACAAACAGATAGTCAGCAAACTGCTACTCTAGAAGACAGTAGTAATCAAGACAGTGCTAATAAAAATAGTAGCCAAGATAATAACGCAAATACCAATCCACAAAGCAATAGTACGGATTTGGTGGCAGCGATTAGTGAACAAAACGAGATTCACCCTGATTTATCTGGTTACCACCCGATTGTGACGGGAGCCAATGCCTTTGCGTCACGCAGTATTTTGACCAATATGGCCACCCGTAATATCGATGCGCAATATTATATCTGGCATAATGACCAAGCTGGACAGCTGATGCTAAAAGACTTGTGGGATGCCGCCGAGCGCGGGGTCATTGTGCGCCTGTTGCTCGATGATTTTAATAATAGCGCCAAGTTTGATCAACATCTATTACGTTTTGCCAGCCACCCTAATATTGCGGTACGTATTATCAATCCATTGATGTACCGTAAATTTCAAACTTTAAATTTCGTCACTGGTTTACCGCGAATCAATCGCCGCATGCACAATAAAAGCATGATTTTTGATAAGCAAATCACCATTATTGGTGGGCGTAATATTGGCGATGAATACTTAAGTAACGATAAAAACAGCCAATTTGCGGATTTAGACGTTTTACTGATAGGCAAAGTCGTCGCCGATATTGACAACAGCTTTGCCAGCTACTGGTCGGCACCGATATCATTTGATATTCAAACCTTAGCGACCCTTGATAAAGGTGAAACCACTGACTTTTTAGAGGGCTTAGATAAATTAAGAAGTGATGAGAAAAATGATAGCAGAAGTAGTTTGGAAGTCTATAAAACTGCTATCGAGGATTCGTCTATTGATACTGATTTAATCAATAAACGTGTGCCCTTTCGCTGGACGAACATGCAGTTTTTGAGTGATGATGTCGGAAAACTGACCAAAACTGTGCCAGCGGATACCAATTTGGTGCATCAGCTGCGCACCCTATTGGGTAGCCCAAGCAAGCGCCTAACTATTATCTCATCTTATTTTGTACCGACCAAAGATGGTGTTAACACCTTGGTAGCGCTGGCAGAATCTGGTATTGAAATCAATATTTTAACCAACTCTTTTGATGCCACCGATGTGACCGCCGTGCATTCTGGCTACAGTCAATGGCGTCCTAACCTGCTACGTGCAGGAGTGAAAATATACGAGCTAAAATCTACGGCCTCTGAAGAAAAACGCGAAAACAAGCTGTGGAAGGCGCGCAGTCAGTCGTCAACCAGCTTGCATGCGAAAGCTTTTGCCGTTGATGACTATCAAGTATTCATCGGCTCATACAATGTCGACCCGCGCTCCGCTAATATCAATACCGAGATGGGGGTGATTATCAATGACGATGAGCTCGCAAAACAGTTACATGATGCGCTGAGCGATGATTTATTAACCCAAGCGTATGAAGTGAAATTATTAGAAAACGGCAATTTACAGTGGCATACGATAGAAGGTGGCAAAAAAGTGGTCTACGATTCAGAGCCGCTTGTTGATATCAGTGACCATGTTTGGCTGACCATCATGTCATGGCTACCGATTGATTGGTTGCTATAGTCAGTTCAAAATAAAAGTGTTATGCCTTGGACAAAGATCATAAAACAATTTGGATAAGTCGTTTTCCATCCA